>JAEUUS010000736.1 GCA_016787545.1 Saprospiraceae bacterium | reverse complement strand
GACTCTTCAGGTACTTATCAGGTAACATTATCTGCTACCAACAACTGCGGTGTCGCAATTAATAATATTCCCGTGCAGGTTATCATCACCGGAGTAGATCAACTGACTTTACAAGGCTGGAAAATCCAGGCATCTCCCAACCCAACGGCAGGCCCGCTTCAATTGCAGGTGGAAGCGCCCATTGGCGGCGATGGTACCATTCAAATCCTGAATGCTTTGGGTCAGGTGGTTGATAATCAGGCTGTTGTAATTCAGCAGGGACAAAACAACTTTCCTCTTGATTTGGGCCTCCAACCATCGGGCGCCTTCCAGATCAAGTTGCAAACAGCACTGGGAAGTGCGTTTGTCAGGGTTATAGTGAATAAGTGAGCCGCATTCTAATTTTCACCGCGGAGGCGCGGAGGCACTCAAACTGAGAGTCTCACTCCAAGTGAGACTCTCAGTTTGAGTGCCTTCGCGCCTCTGCGGTAAAAATAAAAATCCTCTGCGGTGAAAATTTCAACTCATTCCGCCATTGGCACACCTGGAAGCACTGGTTTAAATACAACTACTGTTCGGCGATTTTTTTGCCGGCCATCGGGGGTTTCATTGGATGCCATTGGGTAAAACTCCCCTTTGCCAACAGGTGTAACCTGGTTCGCATTAACATTAAAATCGCGAATCAATACCCTGATAGCATTGGTAGCACGGGTAAGACTCCAATCCCAGGTATCCTTGAGGGATTTTTCTTTGGGTGGAAGCACATTGTCGGTATAAGCTACCAAATCTACGTTTAGTGCCGGTCGGGCTGCTAAAAATTCTGCCAGCACTTGTAGTAAATCCTTGCCTTTAACGCCAATATTCACGCCATTCGGATCAAACAACAGTGCATCCGGCAAGGTCAGATTGACCCATTCTCCATCAATGGCTGTAACCACGCCCGAGGCTGTATAGGCACTGAAGGAGCGTTGCAAATCGCCTTCCAATTCGGTCAGTATGGTTTTCCGTTTATCCTGTACCGCTTTTACCTTTTTGATCACGGAATTTCGTTGATCAAGCGTTTGATTGGTTGTTGTCAGGCTTCTTTCCAGGGCAGCTTTTTCACTTGCCAGTTTACTGGCTGATTCGCCCATCGATTGCGTGGTATTGGCCAGTTGTCCTTTGAGATCCTCAATTTCTGTGTCTTGCTTGCCCAGGTCACGTGCAAGATTCTCTGTGTTTTTGATCAATTGGGCGGTTTCTTTCCGGCGTTCCAGAATTTCCTGTACCAATATCTTTTCCCGGGCTTCAGCGGCCGTCCGGGCATTCCGTTCGGTGTGAAACACCCGTTTTTTTACACAGGAAGTAAGCAGGATGCTCAGCAGGAGCCAAAGTAGTAATGTCAGCTTTTGTGTTCGCATCATTTTATAGAAATAATTTTACGGTCAAAAAAGAAAGGCACAAAGGTGTGAATCCCTTTCTGCCTTTCCAAAAATGCATGTAAATCTTTGTGTAATTACCTTACTAAGGTAGCGAAGCCTTTATATTCCTTTTGTTCACCCCTGGGCCCTGTGAAGGTGACCACATAGATATACACTCCTTCCGGTGATAACCCACCTGCATTGTTTTTTTCACCATTCCATTTATCTATGGGGTTTGAGGTGGAATAAACCAATTCTCCCCAACGGTTCCAAATGGACATATTAAAATTGGTTACACCATTCAGGTATCCTTTCCCAAAAAAGTCGTCATTAACGCCGTCCCCATTGGGTGAGAAAGCGTTTGGCATATACCAGGTAAATTCCGGACGAATATCCAATTCCTTGGAAATGGAATCTTTACACCCGGCAGGATGTGTAACGATTAATCGAACGGTAACACTCCCGGTATCCAAAAAGGTATACGTTGGATTTTGCTCGAGTGTGGTGTATTTGGAGCCTATCAGCCAATTCCAGTGTGCAGCTCCCTGAGATTGATCTACAAAAGTAACGGTGTTGTTAAAATTGGTCAGTTCTGTTTCAGGGCTACAGGTAAAAGCCGCAATTGGGGATGGTTCTACACGGATCAGATTAGGGAAGTCGGCATCAATATAACATCCCAACGGGGAGGTGATTTCCACACGAACATCATAGACGCCTTGTTCATCGTACAAATGGGTAGGGCTGATCACAGAATTAGTGGAATCCCCATCTCCAAAATACCACACAACTTTATAGGAGTCGTCAATGGGGGTCGACAAATTATCAAAGAATATGTCTGCGGGTGCGCAGCCCAGATAACTGCTGGGCTTGATGATGATGACCGGTGGCGCCGGATACCAGGATATGACAGCTGTAGTGTCGTCAGAACATTGGTTCCCATCAGCAATTTTTAGCTTGATGGAATAATCGCCAGGTTCCGAAAATTGAAAACTCGGATTTTGGGTAGTGGAAGTTGCCCCTGGAATGCCAAAGGTCCATTTCCATTGATTGACCCCGCCTTCGCCATAGGATTGATCGGTAAACAACACTGGACCTGCTACACAGGTATCATAATCATAGGTGAAATTAGCGTGCAATTCCGGGAAAATCTGCACCCGGATAAAGGCCGTGTCGGCGCAACCACCTTCATTTTGATTGATCAGCAACATACCATTGTAAACGCCGGTATCCGGAAATGTGAAAGCGGTAAACCATTTGTTCACATTGTCGCTTACTGTGGTTCCGTTGATATCAAATCGCCATTCAACATCCTTCACATTGGAAGCTACAGTGGTTTTGTTTTCAAAAAAGATGGTTTTTTCACCACAGGATTTGATGGTGTATTCTTCCAGATTGATGGTCAGAGAGTCAGCTGCCAGCTTGGCA
>JAEUUS010000312.1 GCA_016787545.1 Saprospiraceae bacterium | reverse complement strand
AACGGCTCCACTCGCACGCACAGTCTTTACAATCTTCTCAGTAGACTTGTCTACCAAGTTGTAGTCGTAAGACCGGAGTTTGATGCGAATTTTCTGATTCATTACCTCTTTTGTACTTTAAAATTTCAATTTCAGGCTTTTCGATGAGTATAAACAAAACTTAATTTCGTTCACCTCTTTCCGAAAGCGGACGCAAAGGTAGAAACAGTTGCAGCAATTTTCCAAATAGGTTTTAAAAAAAAAAGAAAAAAGTTTGTGGAAAGGTATTTAGGAGGGTAATTCAAGTCTTTTGATGGCTTTTATTGGCTCATGCTACTGGATAATTTGGTTTTAGACCTCGTAGGTTTTGAAAACCTACGAGGTCTAAAACCAAATTATCCAGTAGCATGAGCAAAGTTTGAGGGCACTGCTTAGGGGAGCCTATCCTATATAATAAGGTGTATCTAAAATTAGGTAAGTTCAAGGTTATTCTAATTTAAGACAACAGCCCCGGCCAAGTAGTTGGCCTTCCTGTACCACAATCCAATGATAGAGCCCGGATGTGAGCCCGGATGTTTCGAAGTCAAAATTACCGTTGAATTCTTCCCTGAAGATCAGGTTGCCCATTGAGTTAAACAATAAAAAATGGTGTGCAGATTGCAACGGTTGCACGGTGATTTGGATCCTTTCCTGAAACGGATTGGGCGAGACCTGAATTTTAAGTACTTCCGCTGGCGCAGTGGTGGCATTTATGGTAAACCAGGTGGAGTCGCAAGGATAAGATACAAAATGAAAAGCTGTGTCAGGGGTTTCAAAACATCGAAGATCCCCAACCTGTAATTCCCACATGGCATATTTAGGTGCAAACATCCCTTCATTGCCGATTTTATCATAAATTCTTCTTCCCCAATCATAAAATAAACCGTGTTTTATAAACCAAACTTTCAGGGAGGAGCCATTAACTGGAATATAACCAATGGAATCCACTGTAATGGTATCTGCGAGCAAGGTATTGCCTTCATTATCAACGGAGTAAACACCTCCTACAACCCATTGATCTCCCACTTCTGCGGTAAAATCGTAGAGCATTTCAAAACGGTTTGTCCAGATGCTGTAAAAAAATACAGTATCATTTTGGGAATAAACGTAAGTAGGTGTAGGCAGCACGCCTACTGATGGAGGATTTAACTCTAATTTACTGCACCACTTGCCCTGATAATTCTCTTTCGCAACTGATTCAATAACATGTGGTACTGACCTAAGCGCAAAATCCAATTCGCTATATATCCACTTTGCCCCAACAGGTGCAAAATCGCTGTTTTGGGCTTGTAAGCTGGAGTTTGTGAACAGGAGCGTTAAAACAGCAAAGAAATAAAACTTCATGATCCTTTATGGTTACCTATATAATAAAGGTATGCATACCGGTGAGCTTTATTTTTAAAACAAGCTAATTGGCTAAAATTTGTCATTTGAATCAGGCATTGCATAAATTGCCTGACATGAATTCAACTAGGCAAATCCAGTTGTATTGACCATTCCATTTCATTTATCAAGCCAAATGCCCGTTTTCACCTTTTTTATTTGGCAATTGTTTACGCAAATAGAAACTGAGGAGCCATCCTTATAAAAAAAAGAAAAAAGTGGCCATATTGGAAAATAATTATTGGCTTAATCGATTAAAGCCAGGCTTTAGGCCTTATTTTCAAATGCGGTTATCTGACAAAAACGGTTTATTAACAAAATTTACAGAGGTTTGACCTTAATTTTCTTGCACATCATTTTGCTTTGGTCTATCTTTGCCCAACTTTTTGAGCCAAAATAATATTTCACAACCCAAACTACGCGAGTATGTCTGAGAAATTGGATAAAATTGATTTGAAGATCCTGAAAATCCTGCAAGAGAACAGCAAGATCACGAACCTCGACCTTTCGAAGAAGATTGGCCTCTCCCCTGCCCCAACCCTTGAGCGCGTAAAAAAACTCGAGCAAAGCGATATCATTCAGAGCTACCATGCCCACGTTAACCCTACTCAGATGGGACTTAACGTGAAAACATTCGTGCTGGTATCTCTGGCCTGGAAAAGAGAAAATGCCCTCAACAGTTTCCTGGAGAAGATTTCTCAGATCGACGAAGTAACGGAGTGCTACATCATTACCGGTGAAGCCGACTTTTTGATGAAAATCATCTGCCGTGACATCCCAACTTACGAGCAACTGCTGTTTAAAACCATCAGCCAGATTGAAGAAATTGAGCGCCTGAAAACGCTTATGACGCTTTCCACCGTGAAAGACGCCAAAATTCTGCCTTATAATTACGACGAGAAATAAGCGCAGGCCCTAACCAAAGTGCAATAGCCCTCCCGGAACCCAGGTTTCAGGAGGGCTTTGTTTTTATACTGGAATTTCAAAAAAACTTTTCAGGCGTTTAATAAATTATTGTTTTTTGTTTTAGACATTTGTCGAAATATAACAATACAAAACGACAAAACGATTACACATGAAAATTCCACTATGGCTTATCGGCCTGCTTTTTGCAGGTTACACGGTCTGGTGCTGTTACCACTGGCATTGCAATGTTTGCCAGTGTTGCAACGGCGCCGCTGCCGGAACGACGGCCACGGAAACCAACGGCGCTCCAATGTTTGCCTGGAACGCCGCACAACCCGTGCCGGACAACAAATTCCCCAATTGGAAAAAGACTCTCCTGGGTAGAGGAGGCCAGGGAGACACGCTGGTAATTACCGGGTATTACCGGAATGGCGAAACCGACGGTGAAAAATTGGCTTTAGCCCGGGCAGCGGCTATTCGCGACCTGTTGGCCCCTGAAATACCTGCGAACAGGGTAAAACTGATGTCGAAAATGGTAGATGACGGTTTGGCTGAAGGTGGTGCTCCTAAAGAAAGCGCTGATTTCGCCTGGCTCAAAATGGTACTTAAAAAAGAAGACAGTGCTATTATTGAATCCGACAAGGATGTGATTCTGCTGTTCCCTTACAATTCTACAGAAAAGGAAAGCGATCCAAAAGTGGATGCTTACCTGAAGGAATTGTGTGAAAAACACAAAGCCAGCAATGCCACTTTCGTGGTGATTGGTCACACCGATGACGTAGGGTCGGATGAAAGCAACCTGGCTTTTGGCGCAGCACGTGCTAAATCTGTGGCTAAAATTCTGACCGGAAATGGCATAGCAGCCTCCAGAATCACCACCAACTCAAAAGGTGAAGCAGAACCTGTTGCGCCCAACGACACTGAGGATGGCCGACATCAGAACCGCCGGGTGGTGATCACCGTAAACCGTTAACCTAATAACTCAAACAACATCATGTTTTCCTATATCCTTTTGAATTGCAGTATTTGGGACAATCTGCCCACTGCCCTTGCGCTTTGTATCATACCCTTCATACTTGGCTGGCTGGCTGCCAGAGCATATTATAAAGTAGGTGCGCTTCGGGATCAGATTACAGAATTAAGTGGCAGGGTTAGCACTTTAACCGAAGAGTTGACGGATGTCCGCATGAAACTTTCTGCTTGCGAAGCTGATGGCGAAACCAAGGCAGAACAAATTAAGAAATTGAAAAGCGATCTGATGATGGCAGATGGAGAACGTATGGCCTTGCGAGAACAAGTGACGACATTAACTGCCGGTGGAGGCAAAAAAAC
>JAEUUS010000689.1 GCA_016787545.1 Saprospiraceae bacterium | reverse complement strand
TCCCGTTCTTTCGCCGACCAAATTTTCCGCTATGTCCAAACAACAGCGTAAACCTGCAATGCCAAAAGGGAGCAATGCGGTTCTTTCTACCCCTTCAACCGGCACACCGGCATTTTTCACCAATACCCTGTTGCAAAGCGCGCTCCTCTTTGCAATTGCGTTTTTGTTGTATGCCAACACCTTAAACCATGGGTTTGTGCTGGATGACGCCATTGTCATCACCGACAATATGTACACCCAGCAAGGCGTGAACGGTATTGGTGGAATTATGTCGAAAGACACGTTTTTCGGCTTTTTTAAGGTAGAAGGAAAAGAAACGCTTGTTTCCGGTGGTCGTTATCGTCCCATGACATTAGTGTTGTTCGCACTGATATACCAACTCAGTACCGGTCCTTTCATTTTCCATTTATTTACCGTTTTATTATTTGCGTTTACCTGTGTGGTACTTTACCGTACACTTTTGCTCCTGTTGCAACCAACAGGGGAAAACAGTGGAACAGGAACCTGGGCAGCTGCTGCACCAATGGCAGCCTGGTTTAGCAGCGTATTATTTGCCGTCCATCCTATCCATACCGAAGTAGTAGCTAATATAAAAGGTTGCGACGAAATCCTGACACTGCTGGGTTGTTTAAGCGCCTTGTATTTCACCCTGAAAGCCTGGGACACTCGACAAGTTAAATGGGCCATTCTGGCTGGCGTCTCCTTTTTAATCGCCAGTTTGTCCAAAGAAAACGCCGCTGCTTACGTGGTTCTGATCCCCATAGCATTACTCATATTCCGCTCCAATTCCCAAAATAACGAAAACTCAGTTTGGCGGGCCTCGATACCCATTTTCGCCGCTTTTGCAGTGTTTTTTCTGCTGCGTGGCACCATCTTGCAATGGCGTTTTGGCGGCGAGCCTATGGAGTTGATGAACAACCCATTTCTGAAACTCGAAGGCAATCAATGGGTCAAATTCGCTCCAGCAGAACGTCTCGCAACCATTTTTTATACCCTTTGGAAATATGTACAACTGTTATTCGTACCTCATCCACTCACGCATGATTATTACCCGCGACAGATAGATATCAAAAGTTTTGGCGATCCTCAGGTGTTGTTAAGCGTGGCCTTGTATTTCAGCATGGGCTATCTGGCTATCCGGGGTATTGGCAAAAAAGACCCGTTTGCTTTTGGCATTTTGCTGTACCTCTTGCCTTTAGGAATTGTATCTAATTTGGTATTCCCTATTGGCACCAATATGGGTGAACGCTTTGCATTTATGCCCTCTGTTGGTTTTTGTTTTTTGATGGGTTTAGTGCTCCATTGGGCCTGGCAACGAAGTCAAACGCCCACACTAGTCATTTTTGGCATAGTAGCAGCCTTGTTTAGCCTAAAAACCATCCTGCGAAATCCAGCATGGGAAAGCAATGAAAAACTCTTTATGACAGATGCCTCTGTTTCGATCAACAGCGCCAAACTGCAAAATGCCTGTGGCGGTGTGCTGTTCGATAAAGCGACAAAGGAAAAAAACATAGAAAAACAACGTACGCTTTGCATGCAGGCCTTGCCACACCTCAACCAGGCCGTAAAAATTTACCCCAATTACAAGGATGCATATATTAGTCGCGGTGGCGCACATTTTGTACTTCGGGAATTTCCTGAAGCTATTGCCGACTACCGCCGCGCTGTCCAATTAGCGCCAGATGAAGCCAAACTCAAAACCTACCTGGCGCTGGCACTTCGGGATGGCGGCAGATACTTTGGTGAAGAAAAAAGTGACATTGCCAACGCCTTTAAGTGTTTTGAGGAATCCTGGCAAATCAATCCCAAAGACCCCGAAACAGCGCGTCTGATGGGTGTTGCCAACGGCATCCAGGGCAACCATACTAAGGCTATTGAATGGTTTACAAAAGCTGTGGAAGTCGCACCAAATGATGCCGGTTATATCTGGGACCTTGGACTTGCTTACGCTGCCTCCGGTAATCAGGCCAAATGGGATGAACTCCGCCAAAAAGCACTTTCCATCGATCCAACCATCGCCGAACGCAGAGGCAAAGGAGGAAGATAATCCCTCCCTTCCCAAATGACCCAAATGACCCAAATGACTTCAATGACCCAAATGACTTCAATGACCCAAATTACCTAAATGACCCAAATAACTTCCTTACCTTTGCCGCCTTCAATCCATTAACCATCACTACTGCATTATAGTACAATGTTTGAAAGTTTAAGTGACCGCTTAGAGAGTGCGTTTAAAGTGTTAAGTGGCAACAACCGCATCACGGAACTCAACGTTGCAGAAAGCATCAAAGAAATCCGTCGCGCCCTGGTAGCCGCCGACGTGAACTATAAGATTGCCAAAGATTTCACTGACCGGGTAAAAGACAAAGCGTTAGGTACAGAGAACGTGCTCAAAAGCGTTTCTCCCGGCCAATTGATGATCAAAATCGTCAGCGATGAACTCACTGAGCTCATGGGCGGACAAAGCGTGGGCATCAATGTAAAAGGCAATCCCGGCATTGTATTGGTGGCTGGTTTGCAGGGTTCAGGTAAAACTACTTTCAGTGGTAAATTGGCCAAACACCTCAAGGAACAACGCAAAATGCGTCCCTTGCTAGTAGCTTGCGACGTATACCGTCCGGCGGCAATTGATCAGCTTACAGTATTGGCAGAGAGTATTGGTGTGCCAGTTTATAAGGAAATTGAGAATAAAAATCCGGTTGAAATTGCCCGAAACGCCGTAGCCTTTGCCAAGGCCAACAGCCATGACGTGGTAATTGTCGATACCGCCGGTCGTCTGGCAGTAGATGAGGTGATGATGGAAGAAGTGGAAAACATCAAAAAAGCGCTCAGCCCGACAGAGACGCTTTTTGTGGTGGACTCTATGACCGGTCAGGACGCTGTAAATACGGCTGAGGCCTTCAACAGTCGCATTAATTTTGATGGCGTGGTATTGACCAAACTGGACGGTGATACCCGCGGTGGTGCTGCACTGACAATCAAACATACCGTTGGCAAGCCAATCAAGTTCGTTTCTCAGGGAGAGAAACTGGACGCCCTGGATATTTTTTATCCGGATCGTATGGCACAGCGGATTCTGGGCATGGGTGATATTGTATCGCTTGTGGAAAAGGCCCAGATGGAATTTGACGAGGACGAAGCCAAACGCCTGGAAAAACGAATCAAACAAAACAAGTTTGATTTCAACGACTTCCTGGGCCAGATGCAGATGATTAAAAAAATGGGCGATTTAAAAAGCCTCATGGCTATGATTCCAGGTATGGATAAAGCCTTGAAAGATGCTCCCATAGACGACAAAGCCCTGGTACGTGTGGAAGCCATTATCCAAAGCATGACTCCCTGGGAGCGCGCCAATCCGGACGGCATCACCCTTTCCCGCAAAAAACGCCTGGCTCTGGGCTGTGGACAAAATCTGGATCAGATTAACTTGTTCATGAAGAACTTCAACCAGATGCGCCAGATGATGCACTCCTTCTCCAAAATGCCGGCTGGCCGTATGGGAATGCCTGGCGGTGGTGGAATGAACCTGCCGGCGCCTAAGGGTGGCATATCGCGCTTTAAACGCAGATAATGGCTGTAAAAAACAGGAACCTCGGCTATCGCGTTATATTTTTATGGGCACTGCTCCTGCAAGCCGGGCAGGTATTCAGCCAATCTACCCTCCTGAGTATGTCGGGTACTTATGGCGTTGTTTCCATCAAATCGCCTGGAAATGCAGTTGACAGGAGAACCGGCGGACTTCAGGCCGGACTAGAGTATCGTTTCAGGAAAAAATTTTCTTTTGGTGCAGAACTGGATTGGCAATCCATTGGA
>JAEUUS010000309.1 GCA_016787545.1 Saprospiraceae bacterium | reverse complement strand
TTTTTTAAAGCGGGCTTCGGTATGCATCATGTGTTCCTTACTCACCCTTTCGGAGCTGAATACCACTGTTACACCACGGTATACGCCTTTTTTCTTCAAGCCTTTTCGTACTTGTTGCGCAAAAGGGCAATTGTAGGATTCAGACAGATCAGCCACTTGTACCTTCGAAGGATCCACCCGGCCTCCGGCTCCCATACTGCTCACCACACGCACACCTTTTTGTTTACAGGTAACAATAACGTATTGCTTTGGCTGAACGGAGTCAATACAGTCGAACACGTAATCAAAATCATTGGTAATCAGCACCTTAACAGAATCTGGAGTGAGAAACTCATCGTGAACGGTTAGGTTCAGTTCCGGATTTATATCGCGCAATCGCTCAGCCATTACCTCGGTTTTGCGCTTACCCACGGTGCTATGCAAGGCTGGCAATTGCCGGTTTGTGTTACTAAGATCTACGGTGTCGCCATCTACAATCGTCATGTTTCCCACCCCGGCTCTTGCCAGAAATTCGGCAGCAAAACTGCCCACTCCGCCCAGGCCGATCACCATTACCCGCAGGTTTTTCATGCGTTCCAGCGCCTCAGCGCCCATCAATAGTTCTGTTCGTTGCAACCAGGCCGGCGCTGAAGCTGTTTCGTCTGTTATCATTCCAGATTGTAATTTTGTCGCAAAAATAACATCCCAAAACCATTTCTCCCATTCCCCACATTCCTCACATTCCCCACATTCTCCACATTCCCCACATTCCCTCACATTCCCCACATGGCTTCTTTCCTCCATATCCGGCATAAAATTCACACCCTTGAAACACTTCCTGCCGAATTAGCGAAATGGCGCGCAGCCGGCGACCGTATTGTATTCACCAACGGTTGTTTCGACCTGTTGCATTTTGGGCACCTGCATTACCTCGCAGAAGCCCGCGATCTGGGGGAACGACTCGTGGTGGGCATGAACAGCGGCGCCTCTGTGAGCCGATTGAAGGGCCCGCACAGACCCATCAACGATGAACTTACGCGCACGCACCTGATGGCCGCGCTGGAAGTGGTGGATGCTGTAATACTGTTTGAAGAAGACACGCCCTACACGCTCATACAGCTCGTTCAGCCGGATATTTTGGTCAAGGGCGGCGACTGGCAGCCTGAACAAATCGTTGGTTCAGATGTCGTGCTTGGTCGTGGCGGCCAGGTGTTGAGTCTGCCGTTTATCACGGGTTATTCCACAACCAATATTGAGCAGAAAATTTTGGGGCGATAGAGAGCCTTTCACCGCTAAGTACGCTAAGAGCGCTAAGGTTTAGAGCATGTTGGGGATTTTCTGACGGAGTCAAAAATTTGAGCTTTTTTCGTCAGTTTTTGCGTTTTTGAAGAAGCATAGCCTGAGTTACGTGACTGAAAAAAGGTGAAAAATGGCGGAAAAAGGACAGTTTTTGGCCCGACAAGAAAATCCCCAACATGCTCTTAACGGTCTCGTTCAAAGAGGGCCTCCAGGCTGCCGCGCAGCACCGTTTTACGTTGTTCAGGCGCCTGCACTTCATCCAGATGGCGGAAAGCCGCTTGTTGGTAATGCTGTTTTTCGGCTTCTATCAGGGCCGGGATACCGTTCCGGTCAAAAATGGCGCGTACAGCGTCAACTTTAGCATCGGGGTTTTCAGCGTTGGTTTGCATCCATTGCAGCAGTTCAAGCCGGTCGGCCTCAGGCGCCGTTTCGAGGGTTTTGAGTACCAGCAGGGTTTTTTTATTTTGCAAAATATCACCTCCAACCTGTTTGCCAAACTTGGCCGGATCGCCGTAGGTATCCAGCAGATCGTCCTGAATCTGGAAAGCAATGCCGGCTAATCGTCCCAGTTCGTACAGGTGTTGTGCATCGGTTTTGGAAGCTGCCGCACACACGGCGCCCATTTCCAGGGCTCCGCCAAGTAAAACAGCCGTTTTAAGTTCAATCATCCGGATGTATTCCGGGATATTCACCGCGTTGCGCGTTTCAAAATTGACATCCATTTGCTGGCCTTCACATACTTCAGTGGCAACACGGTTGAAGATATCCACCAATTTGGCCACTGTTTGTGGCTCCGGGAAACGGGCAAGAAACCTGTAGGCATAAATCAGCATCACATCGCCGCTCAGGATGGCTGTGGTTTGATTCCATTTATGATGCACGGTAGGTTGGCCCCTGCGCAAGGGTGCGGCATCCATAATATCGTCGTGCATCAACGAAAAATTGTGAAACAGCTCCACCGACCAGGCCGCAGGCAGGGCAGATTCGGCGGGTTGGTTGAACATTTCCGCAGCCATCAGCGTCAATGCCGGCCGCAGACGTTTGCCTCCCAGGGTAAGGATGTAGGCGCAAGGTTCGTACAACTCCGGCAATGCTCCGGGAAACGGATTATCCTGCGCGTATTGTTGAATCAGATCAAGGAGTTGAGGGAGGTTGCGCATAAAAATGCTGTACAGGCGGGTTTAGCCGCCAATTGAAGGGGCGAAATTGAGAAAAATTTGGGGTATAAGAAGAGGTGTCGAAAGGTTTTGTTACAAATGTTGGACCTCTTGCGGTATGTAGATAGGGGCAGGGGCCCGGAAATATTTGTAGCCATAAAATGGAATTAAGGGGCGGAGGTGCAGCGCACCGGCATTAGATTCGTTATTATATTGGCATCCCGGCAGACAAGAAGTGGTGGAATGAGTGCTTGATCACTGGTTAGTTTTTCCGAATTAGGAATTAGCTATAGTTTTCGGCCACTCACTCCGCCGTTGCTGTTGGCGAGGACGCCAACAGCGGAAAGAGCGGTGCAATTTTTAGCAAAAAACAATTGATAATCAATGTCTTATTCTGTTGTTGTTCCGTTGTTGGCGTCTTCGCCAACAACCACGGCGGAGCGAAATGCCAGAAAAAAACACATAACCTGAAGCACCCTCCCCCAGCCGCCGCCCACCCCTTCGCGCCTTCGCGTCTTTGCGCCTTCGCGTCTTTGTGCCTTTGCGTCTTTGTGCCTTTGCGCCTTCGTGCCTTCGCGTCTATGCGCCTTCGCGCCTTCGTGTATTCCACTTCGTGCCTTACCTCCCGAGGTAGACAAGCAGTACACTCACATCCGCCGGATTCACCCCGGAAATCCGGCTGGCCTGGCCAATCGTGCGCGGACGCACACTGGCTAATTTCTGGCGGGCTTCAATGCTGAGTCCGTTCACGCGGGCATAATCAAAATCCGGTTGCAGCTGGAGGTCTTCCAGGCGGGCGTGGCGCGCCACCATTTCTTCTTCTTTTTTGATATAGCCGTCGTACTTGATATTGATCTCGGCCAGCTCCACAAACTCCTGCTCGTAGGGACGCAGGAAAGCGGCCAATTCCGGCAGCACCCCGGCCATTCCGGCAATATCCACCTGCGGACGCAGCAGAATGTTGTGCAACTTGGTTTTCTGGTTGATGGGCGCCGAATCCACGCTTTGCAGATAGCCATTGAGCTCGTCTGGCTGCACCGACGCGTTGCGGAAAAACGCCTCGATCTCTGCCGTGGCTCGGTTTTTCGCGTGTACGCGCGTCATGCGCTCCTCCGCGCCCGCAAGACCCAGTCGATGCGCAATGGGCGTGAGGCGCAGATCAGCATTGTCCTGCCGCAGCAAAATGCGGTACTCCGCCCTGCTGGTAAACATCCGGTACGGCTCCTCGGTGCCCTTGTTCACCAGATCGTCTATCAGCACCCCGATGTACGCCTCCGAGCGTTTCAGCACCAGTTGTTCCTGGTCTTTAGCGGCCAGGGCGGCGTTGAGGCCCGCCATGAGTCCCTGACAGGCCGCTTCCTCGTAGCCCGTAGTGCCGTTGATCTGACCGGCAAAAAACAGGTTTTTCACCAGGTGCGTTTCCAGCGTGGGTTGCAGCTGGGTGGGCGGGAAATAATCGTATTCAATGGCATAACCCGGACGGAACATCTTGGCATTTTCCAGTCCCGGAATGAG
>JAEUUS010000676.1 GCA_016787545.1 Saprospiraceae bacterium | reverse complement strand
ACCTGAAGTCCATGAACAAATTTTTAACTCCACGAAGACTACTCATTGGGGTGGCCCTGCTGGTACTGGCCTGGTTGCTTTACCCACTGGTAATTGGCAAAAAAGAAGCGCGCGATCCTGAAGAAGTATATATCCGAATGGATGCCCCGCCTACCAATTTAAACGTATTTTTAGCTGCCGGCCATGGCCCATCTTCTACCATCACCAGGCAAATTTTCCATACGCTTGGAGATACCGACCCCAAAACCCTTGAATTAAAACCCTGGATTATTCAATCCATTCCGGACGTCAGGGTGGTACAGGATGGCCCGCGCAAAGATCAATTTGCCTACGATTTTGCCATCATTCCGGAAGCTGCCTGGGACAATGGTTCGCCGGTGACTGGTCACGACGTGGCATTTACCCTAAAAGTGGTCTTACACCCGGATTTCCCGGCTTCCTATAGAAGCTACCTGACGTCCTTGTCCGGCATGGAAATCGACCCCTCCGACCCGAAAAAATTCACCATTTTCTTCCGATCCTATTACATACTGGCTTTGGAAGCTCTGTGTGGCACCCCTATCCTGCCGGCATATCATTTTGATCTAAACCAGCGGATGGCACAAGTTCCGTTCGCCGATTTTCTGGATACTGCTAAAACAAAAATACTTATCGCCGATCCCAATCTGGATGCTTTTGAAAAAGAATTTGCCGATGCTAAATTTGTTAACGACCCCAATTCAGTCATCGGCAGTGGCCCATACCGGCTTCAGGTGATGAATGAGCAGGGCGCGATTTTAGTAAAAAAGCCAAACTGGTGGGGCGACAAGGTTATGGGTAAATATCCTCTGTTACAGGCATACCCCAAAAAACTGGTGTATAAGGTAGTCTCAGATGATTTGACCATGGAAAACATGATCAAAGGCGGCCAGCTTGACCTGGTAGGCGGTTCTATCAACCCTGCCAAATTTATAGAATGGAGGGAAATAGATTCTCTGAAAGCCCGGTATGATTTCATCACAAAAGGGTATGTTCAATATTCCCGCTGGCTTCTCAACCATAAAAACCCCATATTAGCCGACCCTCTTGTGCGAAAGGCCCTCTCCCATGTTGTTGATTATGAATACCTGATAAATAAAGTGCAACGTGGCATGGCCGAACGTATCGCTGCCTCATTAGTGCCTAACAAACCTTTCTATCATAAAAACCTGACGCCACCTGATTTCAACATAGCCAAGGTCAAAGAATTGCTGGCTTCTGCAGGCTGGGCAGATTCAGACAATGATGGGTTTGTTGACAAAGTTTTGAATGGCAAAAAGCAAAACCTGAGTTTCAAAATACTGGTACCCGCTCCTTCCAAAACAAATGAACTGATGTCGGCCAGCCTGAAAGAAACCTGTAAACAGGCAGGAATTGACCTTCAAATAGTCAGTCTGGATATTGGCACGATGAATATGGACACAAAAGCAGGCAATTATGATAGTGCATTACAAGGTTTAACGTCCAATCCGGGTTTGGTGGATTTTTATGCACGTTTTCACTCCAAAAGTCTGGCAACAGCGGGCGATAATCGGGCCAATTATGTGAGTGCGGATGCTGACAGGCTCATTGAAGCCATCCGAGCGGAACCGGACGTAAACAAGCGCAACCAATCTTACTTTGCACTGCAGGAATTACTGGCTCAGGATCTGCCGGAAATCCCTATGTATGTACCTCTTCAACGTATCATTATCGCCAAAAAATTTGATCCGGAAGTTGCCACTGAAATGCGTCCGGGTTTTTATGAGCAGTTTGCCAGGATGCGGGATGAATAAACGCTTATGGATTTTTTCGACCGAAGTTGCACCCTTTCCAAAGGTCCAACCATACCTTGCATCGTTAGAAACCGGGCTGCCCCGGACAACCTAATTCCAGTAACGCTCGCCTTTTTTACTCATCTCTTCTACCTGTTTTGGACATGAACAAATTTTTCACTCCACGCAAAGTTTTGGCGGTTGCAGCCATTTTGATAGCTGCATGGTTGCTTTATCCGATTGTATTTGGCAAGAAAAAACTCCGTGAACCGGAAGAGGTATATGTTCGTCTGGATGCTGCACCAACCACCATGAATATATTTTTGAGTGGCGGGCATGGGCCTTCTATGTATGTAGCCAGGTTGATTTTCCCCTCCTTGGGCGATCTTGATCCCAAAACACTGGAGATGCAGCCCATGTTACTGCAATCTATTCCTTCCGTTCGAACTGTGCAGGATGGCCCTCGTAAAGGACAGTTTGCCTATGATTTTGCCATTATTCCGGAGGCAACCTGGGATAATGGTTCTCCAATAACAGCACAGGATATTGCCTTCACGCTGAAGGTGGTGTTTCATCCGGATTTACCAACACTGTTCCGTGGTTTTATGACCCAAATTTCAGGTATGGACATTGACCCGGCCGATCCAAAAAAATTCACGATTTACCTGAGCTCTTTTTACATGCTTTCTCTGGAAGCATTGTGCAGTACACCCATTTTGCCTGCTTATCATTATGATGCCAATAATCGGCTGACCAACGTTCCGTTAGCTGATTTTTTAGATACGTCTAAAACCAAAGTGCTCGCAGCCGACCCTAATCTGGATGCATTCGAAAAGGAATTTTCGGAAGCCAAATTTGCCAACGATCCCAATGCTTTGTCCGGAAGTGGCGGGTACCGTTTGGAAGTCATGAACGAACAAGGCGCCATTCTGGTAAAAAAACAGAATTGGTGGGGAGATAAGGTTGCGGAAAAATATCCCATGCTAAGGGCATACCCTAAAAAACTAGTGTATAAGGTGGTGAAGGATGATTTGGCGATGGATAATATGATCAAACAAGGCCAGCTGGATCTGATAGGCGGCTCCTTCAATCCGTCCAAATTTCTGGAATGGAAAGCCACCGATTCCATCGCTGCCAAATTTGACTTCTTAACAATGGGTTATGTAAGCTACAATCGCTGGTTGGTTAACCACAAGAACCCTGTGCTTGCTGACCCCATGGTGCGAAAAGCACTTACCCATATCCTTGATTACGACTACCTAATAAATCAGGTACAACGTGGCATGGCTATCCGCATTTCAGTACCAATGCCACCCAATAAACCTTACTATAATAAAAGCCTCCCACTTCCAGATTTCAACATTGCTAAAGCCAGGGAAATTCTGGCAAATGCAGGCTGGGCAGATACGGATGGCGACGGGTTTGCCGATAAGGTGCTGAATGGCAAAAAGCAGGCGCTATCCTTTAAACTATTGGCCCCAACCTCTTCTAAAGTCAATGAATTGACGGCGAACAGTATGAAAGAAACCTGCAAACAGGCAGGTATAGACCTTCAAATTGTGAGCGCTGACCTTAGCACGATTTCAGCCGACACTAAAATTGGCAATTATGATAGCGCCATTCTTGGCGTTTTCATTTTCCCGGGGCAAGTGGAATATTATCAAAGGTTTCATTCCAAAAGTCTGGTGCCCGCAGGCGACAATCGCTCTAACTATGTGAGTGCAGAGGCAGATAGGCTTATTGAAGCCATTCGTGTAGAGCCTGATCCGGTCAAACGCAACCAGGATTACCTGAAAATCCAGGAAATACTCTACAACGATTTGCCGGAAATTCCACTTTACGCGCCACTACAAAGGATCATCATTTCAAAAAAGTTCGAACCAGGCATAGAAAGTGAAAACCGGCCGGGATACTATGAGCAGTTTGCCAGGGTTCGGGAAGAGTGAGTCAATGACTCATCAC
>JAEUUS010000672.1 GCA_016787545.1 Saprospiraceae bacterium | reverse complement strand
GTAGCAAACTTAGAAAAAAAATGGACTGTACCAATTCCTAACTGGGGTATCATCCTAAATGCCTTTTTAACTACTTTTGAAAATCGTTGCCAAATCAATCTCATTTGAAAATCAGTTTACACAAAAATCTTTACACTCTCACATTTTATCTGCTCGGCCCTATGAAATACACTATTTATGCACTGTTTTTTAGCTTTTTGTCGTCTCTGACAATTGTATCCGCCCAGCGATACGAACAGGAAATGTTCCCGGAAGTCAGCACTGAATTAGCCGTTTATGGTTCAAATTTTAGTACCTATTCGATATTACATAACACGTTCAGACAAACATTAACCATGTGCGTTTACAGACCGGCTGGGGATACAGTAAGTAACCGTCCGGTAGTAATTTACCTTCATACGGGTAACTTTATTCCTTTTCCGCACAATGCAGGGTGTTATGGCACCATAGATGATTCTGTTTGTGTAGAAATCGCTTCGCGGCTGGCCAAAATGGGTTTTGTGGTGGCGGTTGCCAATTACCGATTGGGGTGGAACCCTTTGGCAAGCTCAGAATTGATCAGACGCTTCACACTTGCCAATGCGGTGTACAGGGGAGTGCAGGATGTGCGCACCTGTATTCGTTATTTCAGAAAAAGCGTGGCAGAGGACGGCAATCCATGGGGTGTGGACCCGGAAAAAATAATGGTATGGGGGCATGGGACGGGGGGGATACTTGCCGTAGGTGCTGCAACGTTAAATGATCCGGCAGAGTGGATAAATACGGCAGAGCCAGGTAAATTTATGATTATTCCAAGTGTTCCAATGGTTATGCCGGTTTATAATGGCGATATATATGGGAATCCACCTGCTCCACAAACCGTTTGCCTGGCGGATTCCTTTTACAATAGCCTGATTGGTGTGCCGGTTGGCGATACAATGTGTGTAGCCAATCATGTTGGGTATTCTTCGGATATTTCTTTGGCATTAAATATGGGAGGCTACCTGATGGATGATGCCTGGCTGGATAGCTTAACGCCGCCACTCATTAGCTTTCATGTGTTGTCTGATGGGTTTATCCCTTGTGAAAATGGACAAATGGGGCCTTTAATACCACCTCATTTTGAGACCATTATGAATGTAACCGGAGGTTGTGGCATACATACACTCATTGAATCCAGCTACCACAATAATGAAATATTCAAAGTTGCTGATGATTGCCTGAACAGCCCGTTTATTCAGGCAGCCGATGCGGTGAATGGCGGACGGGCAGGATTTTATCCATTCATTGGCACTCCTGGTAATCAAAAAGCCCCCTGGGAGTGGGCAGCCGTTCCTCCGGGCAATGCCAATTGCAATGCCAATAGTGTGACGGCCCGTGCTTATATCGACACCATAATGGGTTATACTACACCATTGGTGTGCAGAGCGCTACTGTTGTGCTGCCTGGTAGGCACAAAAGAGCAGGTGAAAACAGAGATCCCGCTAAGTCTCACACCCAATCCAGCCTGGCAGGAGGTGTCTTTTACAGTGCCAGGCGAATACCTCATGCAAGCCATCGAGATGTATGATGCAAGTGGCCGTATGGTACGCAGTTTGAATGATTTGAACGATTCTTCTGCCCAATTGGATCGAGGTAATCTGCCGGCAGGTATTTACATAGTCAAGGTGTATCTGGCCGCGGGGATAGTTGCCAGGAAAGTAGTGTTTGAGTGAAAAATTGGAGGCTGCAAGGATTTGGGAATCATTGCTGGGCATTGTTCATGATTGGATTTCACCGCAAAGTACGCAAAGGGCGCGAAGGGGGATTTTTCACCACGAAGGCATGGAGGCACTAAGAGAGGGTGGGGCACCGCGAAGTACGCAAAGAGCGCGAAGCTGCAGGACGTAAGACCCTCGTAATGCATCGTCCCATCGTCCATCGTCCATCGTTCATCCATCGTTCATCGTTTCATCGTATCTTTGCCTCTGTCATGAAAGTTGTTATCCCTGTTGCCGGTGTCGGCACACGCCTGAGGCCGCATACGTATACCCAGCCTAAACCACTGATGCCAGTGGCGGGTAAACCCATCCTGTGTTATATCGTAGATAAACTCGCGGATGCGGGCATCGTGGATTTTGTGTTTGTCATTGGTCACCTGGGTGAGAAGGTGCGGATATTTATTGAGGAAACCTATCCCAATCTGCACACGGAATTTGTTTACCAGGAACACCGCAAAGGCTCTGCACATGCCATCTGGACTGCCCGTGAAGCCATCGAGGATGAAGACGAAATTATCATTGCTTTCGGTGATACCATTTTCGATGTCGATCTGGAGCATATGCTGCATTGTCCGCACTCCTGCCTGGGCGTGAAAAAGGTGTCTGACCCCAGGGAGTTCGGGGTAGCAGAATTTGGGGAAGACGGCCGGGTTACCCGCCTGGTGGAAAAGCCTAAAATCCCGAAATCCAACATGGCTATTGTAGGGCTTTACAAGGTAAAGGAGGTGCAGGGATTGCTTCGGGCAACAGAACATATCATGCAACACGATATTCGCACCGTTGGCGAGTATCAGCTCACCGATGCGCTACAGTATATGGTGGAACAAGGCACACATTTTCACACCATTCCGGTGCAAAACTGGTTCGACTGCGGTCGGAAGGAGGTACTGCTGGAAACTAATGCCATGCTGCTGGATCAACGCGGTATAGCAGCCAGTCAGCGGGATGTGCCCAGTTTCGAAAATACGATTTTTATTCATCCGGTGTCTATCGGAAGCAACTGTAATATTGCGCACAGCATCATTGGTCCACATGTCACCATTGGTGATCATGTGCATATCCAGCGGAGTATTGTAAAAGACAGTATCATCGGTAACTTCGCCGGATTAGATGAAGTGGTGCTGAAACACTCCGTAATTGGCTCGGATGCGAGTATCAGAGGAATGGATTTGAATTTGAATATTGGGGATAATACGGAGATAGATTTTGGGTGATTCACCGCAAAGTAGTATTCACCGCTAAGTACGCAAAGAGCGCTAAGTTTATTGGTTGTCAATTCTTTGCGCTCTTTGCGTACTTAGCGGTGAATAGACCATGTCTCTAACCTATAAAACACTGACTACCCATGAAATTACTGATTCCCGTAGCTGTATTACTGTTGTTAGGATTGTCGTCGTGCGCGCATTATGAGCGCTATGGGATGGCTAAATCCAGGATGCAAAAACTGAATGGACAAGGCGTGTCGGTGTATTTGGTGGATGCCGCGCATCCGCTTACACGCGGCTGGTTTTTGTCGGAACCAGTATTTGATGCCCGGAGCGTGACGGCCAGAATCACCCGGATGTCGGAAGTGGAAACGATGGAGATGTCGCTGATCCGGGATCGGTATGATGCCCGGCAGAGCAGGAATGATATTTTGTTGTTCGCTAAACCGGGGTTTGCAGAATCACTGCCGGATACGGCAAGTATTCAAATTTTGGATCATCAATTGGAGAAAATTGAGGTGTGCGAAATGAATCATGTGCGCACTTACGGTGTACCCTTATTGGGATGCACTGGCTTGGTGCTTTTGTTGTATTTGGTGTCAGATACTGGATACTAGGCTGCTGGAATGTCACGGCTACGCCGTTTTGTAGTACCTGAACATCCTCACATGGCTTGTGTGCATGCTATAGGTCGTAAGACCCTTGCAGGGTGCTCCGTCGTCCATCGTCAAAACGTACTATCCTGGTTCCAGAAAGGGTATCCGCCGTTTGATTCACGGAATCGTTGCATTTCGAGTTCGGCGCGTTCCAATGCCCGCTGGGATTTGGTTTTTTCGAAGACGTCCTGTGGCAGGAAATAGGTTTTTTCGTCCTCCCATTCATCCGCAAACGGGTGTGCCTTTACTTCCCGGGCTTCTTCGTCTTCCAACTCTTCTTTGAAAAGGAAAGCGGCAAAAATCCCGGCCAGACTACCTATGAGGTGACTTTCCCAGGAAATGCCTTCCTGATCCGGTAAAATACCCAGGAACATACCGCTGTACAACAGCATCACAATACCCGCCAGTACAATAGACCGCAGACTCCTGCGGAATACACCATTCCAGAACATGAAAGACACCAGGCCGTAAATAACGCCGCTGGCGCCAATATGTGATACCGGACGGGCAAAAACCCAAACAGCTGCGCCAGTCAGGAAATATATGAGCCAGAAAGCGCGCATGGCCACTTTCCGGTAGAAATAAATAGAAATAAAAGTGAGTACAAAGAGGGGTAAGGTGTTGGAAATCAAATGTTTCCAGCTACCGTGTACCAGCGGCGCGGTTACGATGCCCCTGAGTCCCCAGGCCCGGCGCGACATGATGCCGTACACACCCGGATCAAAACCATCGGTTACCTGCCAGAGATGTACCAGCCAAATCAATACAACAGCAATAAACGGAAATTTCAAACTCTCCAGCAAATGCTGCCGGGTAAGTTGAAGACTATCGGTTTCGCTGTCGAGCATGGTATTCACGGGCGTACAAGTGGTTTGTTGGACAATGAAAGTGCAATTCCCATACCAAACACCGGAGCGCCGTTACTTGTTTCAAAAGTGGGCTTTAATTGCAAACTCAGGTCGTCGCTCACATCAAATTTGTACAAATGCGCATCCACAAAAGCATCTGTTACAATGAGCAGATAGGTAACGCCCAGCGCCAGATACCATTTTTCCGTATACCCCCGGAAAGTATCCCGGTATTGTTTGGTGCGGGTGGCATCAAAGGTATTGTAAGGCTCCTCTGTGGGGTTGGTATTGGGGTCGCCGTCTACCAGCAATACATAGTTATCGCGCAGTTCGCGGTAGGTGTTTTGTGTATCGAATGTGAAATAACCGATTGTGCCCAAAGCACCCCAGGCAATGGGCACTTTCCACCATTTTCGGTTGTAAGCTTGTCCGGCGCCAGGCAATATGGCGGAAAATAGCGCGGCCGCGCGCGGATTTGGGTAGTTTTTACCCAGCAGCTTTTGTCCAAAACGGAATTTTTGCGCCGACTTTTCTTTCAAAGAATCGGTCGTGGTTTTCGGGCCGGAAAAGTTAGCCAAACTATCCGCTGCCGGAACCCCGGGCGTAAACTGCGCCGCACGTCGTTTGGTATCTACTTTAATGGAATCCGGCTGCTGCGCCATCAAAGGTGTCAGCAAGAGGCAGGCCCAAAAAGTGAGGAGGGTGGTTTTCATGCGACAAAGATAAGGGAAACGATGGAACGATGGACGGTAGACGGTTGACGATGGAACGGTTGCTTAAGCCCAAAATTACTTGACAAAAAGGAGTTCATACTCTACTCACAAAAACAAGTAATTTTGGGTATGAAAAAGTTGCAATCGAGCAAGCCTCAGGGTGCCTCTATTTCTCAGCGAGAAAGCCGTTACTTTTCGGA
>JAEUUS010000661.1 GCA_016787545.1 Saprospiraceae bacterium | reverse complement strand
TTGGTTTTGGGTTGAAGGGTTTGAAGGGTTTGAAGAGTTTGAAGAGTTTGAAGAGTTTGATGGGTTTGATGGGTTTGATGGGTTTGATGGGTTTGATGGGGCGCTTTCTTGGCTGAATGGGCTTTCTATGGCAGGATGGTTGTCTTTTTGGGTAATACCTGTGCCGTTTTGTGCAAAATACCACCAGCCGCCGAGCAGGAGCAGCAAGAGGAAGAGGAGCAGGCTCCAAAACAGCCATGCTCTGCGTTTGCGGCGCTCGTCCTCTATCTGAAGCAAAGCCTCGGCTTGCTCCCAAAATTCCTCCTGGAATTCGAAGCGCTCTCCGGGATTATCGGAGTCGAATTTCTGTCGCATCAGGTCGTCTATGTTATCCATGTCGGGATGATGTGTGAGAAGCGTTTTAAAGGTTTGAGGGGTTTGGGGCGGGGGCGGTTGCCATTTCGGCTTTGATCCAGGATTGAAGTTGGGATCTGGCGTGGCTGACATGCCATTTGGAGGTACCCTCACTCATATCCAGCATTTCGCTGATTTCTTTATGACTGAAGCCATCCAGGGCAAACAGGTTGAACACTTTTTGGGTAATAGGGGGTAGTTTGCGAAGCAGAGCTTCTAAATGCGCAACATCCATCCTTTGTTCAGCTTCGTTCCAATCTATGGGCTCATGGGGGAAGGAACGTTCTATTTCATCCGCAAAAACGGTTAACTCTCGCCATTTCTTTTCCCGGCGGAATTCATCAATCACGGTATTGATCATGATCCTGCGTATCCAGGCCTGAAATGGCACTTCCTCCCGATTGTACCGGTCAAGGTTTTGAATGATCTTCAGAAAACCATTGTTCACCGCCGAAACGGCCTCCTGCTGATCCCTTTTATACCGCATGCATACCGACATCAGCACAGGAAAGCAGGAGCGGTACAGTGCGTACTGCGCTTTCCGGTCGCCTTTATGGGCCGCTTGTAGTAATTGAGGATCCAGGTTCATAGACGGTGGTCGGCCTACGGTAGACGGTAGACGGTTTTGTGCTCGGGGTAATTGATCCTTCCTGACTACCCCGAGCCTAAAACCGTCCACCGTCTACCGTCTACCGTGTCAGAAAGCTACACGCAGATATACAACCGGAGGTTGGGTGGCGGTTGGATTTTTTTTATTTGGAATGAAAAATCAAGGCTGGGCAGGTTCCAAAAACCACTGAACCTCAAAAAGTGGGTATTCTACCACCGCTTCAATATCTACGTTGACGGTGATATCGTCTACCCAATTGTCGCTCTTTAAGGCAAAGTAGTAAGTGCCTTCCAGCGGACTGTACCGGCGTTGGGCATCAACACTGATGCCACCCTGGGAAATAAACGCATTGTAGTTTTCTCCTTTGGAGAACAGCTCCCAGTTGGTCCAGTCTACCAGGGCATACTCCACGTCTTCGCCGGCCTTGGAGGTGCTCATGTCTATTGCCATACCCAGGGCAAAGGCGGCGAGGGCGGTATGCGGCTCAACGCCCATTAGTTTGGCGGCGCCACCCTGAAAGGCTTGTTTGAGTTTCTGAGCGTCCTGCTGTCGGGCTTCATGAGCAGCCTGTCCAACAGCAATCCGGTAGGCCCATTGTTTGGTATTGGGTGGTAAAGTGAACTGATAAGCGTTTACCGGTTTTTTCAGGTAAAACTTGCTGGCGCTCACGGTAGATTGGCCTCCCAGGGAAATTACCTCAGTTTTTTTGCCAGATTGAACGCTTTTTTTGTTCAACCTGAAATTGGGAATGGCTTTCAAATCCCAATTTACCTGGGTGTCAAACCGGTTCATTTCCGGATTACCAGGGTTGCGGTGCAGGGTAAAACGACAAACTTTTTTGCTCAACCCCGACTCTTCAAAACGAAGCAAATAAATGCCGGTTCTGGGAATAACAATGGTTTTTTGCAGGTTGGAATCCAGCTCGTAAGCCCGATACAGCATTTGTCCATCGGGGTATTGCGAAAATTCCACCGACTTGATTTTTTTGCTGGTGAGCTCTTCCACGAACAAGTCCACCTGATCGCCTTCAGCAAAAGCATAGTAGTGTTCGCTGGCTCCGGCGAGCTTAAAGGTTTGATCGGCTACAGGTTGAGCCAGGGCAAAAAGCGGGCAAAAAAGGAATAAAAGGAGTCGCATTTTAAAAAACATGTCGCTCAGCATGATAACTGGAACGCACCAGCGGACCACTCTCCACGTATTTGAAACCTTTGGCAAGGCCAACCTCGCGGTATTCGGCAAAGGTGTCGGGGTGCACATATTCTGCAATTTCGATGTGCATTTTAGTTGGTTGGAGGTATTGGCCCAGGGTGAGAATATCGCAACCGTTGGCCACGAGTTCATCCATGGCTTCAAAGACTTCTTCCCTGGTTTCGCCCAAACCAACCATGATTCCGGTTTTGGTGCGTTTGCCAAATTCCTTGGTTCTGCGAATTTGTTCCAGACTGCGCTCCCATTTCGCTTGCGGGCGCACCTTCCGATAGAGCCGCGGTACGGTTTCCATGTTGTGACTTACCACTTCCTGACCGGCGGAAATCATGCGTTCCAGCGCTTCCCAGTTGGCTTTGGTATCCGGGATCAGGGTTTCGATGGTGGTCAGTGGACAGCGTTCTTTCACCATGCGCACCGTTTGGAACCAGATTTCGGCGCCGCGATCTTTGAGTTCATCCCGGTTTACGGAGGTAATTACGGCGTGTTTGACCTTCATGAGCCAGATTGCTTCGGCTACACGGCGGGGTTCGTCTTCGTCGTATTCGTTTGGCCTGCCGGTTTTAACCGCACAGAAAGAGCAGGAGCGGGTGCAAACATTGCCCAGAATCATGAAGGTGGCCGTGCCTTCTCCCCAACATTCGCCCATGTTCGGGCAGGAGCCGCTCTGGCAAATGGTGTGGAGTTTGAAGTCGTCCACTATACTGCGCACATTGCGGTAGTTTTCGCCCATGGGTAGGCGTACTTTCAGCCATTCCGGACGTTTGGGACGAGTGGACGATTCTTTATTGTCGATGATGGGAAGTTCAAGCATAATCCTTAGCAGTTCGCGTGAAAGGTTATTTCCGCTTACCAAACTGCAAATTTAGGAAGAAGTTGAAGAACACCTGACGATTCTGTTCATCACCTACAAAAATGGGCGCTTTTCGCGCAAAAACATCTAAAGAAAAACCGATTTCAAGCGCTTTGACCATTTCATCATATGCGCCCCAGTCCATGTGGTAGGCAATTTGTGCATTACCACCGGGCAGTACAGACAATTCACCCAATCCTTTTGTAAAAGGTGCTGCACCCAGGATAAGTGTGTTGTCAAGAAAGCTATCGTGATTTTCTTCTGAATATTTGGCTAAAACCGTGCGCCCAACGCCGCTGGAAGGATCTCCTTTTAGATTGAGAATCAGGTAATAAGGTTTAAGCAATCCAAGAGACGGGCCAATGGAATAGCTAATCCCTACCGCCACGCCTTTTTGCTTGGCCTTTTCCGAAAAATACCGCTTTTTCCCCCATCCAGAACGCAACACAAACAAACTATTGCGCTTTGCATACACGTAAGGCCTGGACGAACGCCGCAAACTTGGCGCAGCATTTTGTTTTTGCTCCTTGGGATGCTTCATCTCGCTGATGCTCAGGCTGATCGTCTTGGTTTTGTCGTACGTACGCAACTTCCCCCATTCCATACCGAAGCCAAAACTCCTGTTAGTGGCCAGGCGGAGATTAAAGGTAGTTTCGCGGTTGTACACAAAGCCAAACCCCTCCTGATTAACAATTTGAGCACGACCTTCCGACACAAAGGCCGATAATAGTAGCAGGGAACAAAACAGGCGCAGCATAGCAGATAATTTTGGTTTCAAAAGTAGGCTTTTAATCTGAAATAAACAAAAGTATGGACAGAGTGTTTTCGTCGGCCATTGGCCACACATTAGAATATTGCCCGGATTTAAGGAATTGTCTGGTGAATGGTAATGCTTGGTGTGGGTGCGCTGGTGTTCCAAAGCACAAAAACCGTGCTGGTACCCTGACCGGAAACAATAACCCCGCCGGTGACTTCCCAAAAATACGTGCTGCCAGGCAATTCCAGGACGTTATATTGATAGGTTCCGTCTGCGCAAACTTCCATACTGCCAATGATTTGAACGGGCAGGTCTATTGCACAAGATGGCGGAATGGAGCGATATCCCAGCACATTGCCCAAAAGCCGCAAGTAGGCTGCCTGTGTATAAATAGCTACCTCGCTGATTTCCCAGGAGTTTTCAGGCCAGCCCGTATTCCAGGGCCTGTAGGATTTTTGTACCGGCTGGTTTTCCGGCGGTGAAATAACACAGTTGCAATTGCCATCCGGGTGGAAATATGGATTTGGGCCTCCTGGTATAAACCCTGGAGCCGGCCCCAAAGCCGAAACCCCAACCTCGTCCCACAACGTGCCATTATTAAACCAGGAGTGATAGAGCGTTGGAACGGAAGCCTCGGCGCAATGTGCACCCATATTGGAAAGGTAACAATATCCGGTGGGGTTTACACCGTGCAGGTAATGCAAAAATCCGGCTCCGGCATTTTTATAGTTGATCGCATTGGTCGCATCCAGAGCGTAATGATTCATGGTGAAAAACATATTTGCCTGATGCGCTTTGAATTCATTGCTCCCCCAGGTATAGTTTTCATTGCGCACAAAAGCCCGGTATGCATCCGATTGACTCAGGAAGGCCGGCAGATTATCGTCATTGCCGGTCTTTAAACTGTAGGAATATGTATTTCTGATGTTGTTTTTCACCGATGCTGTGCCGCCTGGAATCATGGTATAAAAAAGCAGCGCATCCTGCGTATGGGGTTCAAAAAGATAGGCGTATGACCACTGTAACAGGTGGGCATTTTGATAGTTATTGTCAAAATAATTGCGGTAAACTGTCTGGCCAGTCAGCCCGTACAGGAAACTTGCTGCTGCCAGTTTGCGCATATCCCGGCTGTAGGTATCCGGCTCGTTTTCTCCGGCGGCAAGAATACCGCTGTTGTAATAAGTTATATCCGGATTAGCCACGGCCCAGTTCCAGGCATTTATTGCGCCTGTTTGCAATGTGGCGGCATAGGCAGACAAAGAAGGGATGGTTTGATAGGTTCTGGAAGCGAGGGCAAATACTGCGGCCACCGTAAGCGTTGCCGAGGTGGTAGCAGGACCGTAATAACGTTGCGCATGATCGGCACTTGGCGGACTGGCAGATGCAAAGTTTTTTACCCCAACTACGCACAACACAGATCCGTTGGTCTGTTGCATTCGAAGGAGCCAATCCAGTTCATATTTTACCTCATCCAGTAAATCTGGCACCCCGTTGCCAGATTCAGGAATGTCGGTGTCATCGCTCCAAATGGCGCTATTTTCTTCATATGCCAGCAACAAATCCATCAGTGGACCATAAGTGAAGTTGACATATTTGTTGTAATCACCTGCGTCGTGCCAGCCACCGTGGAGGTTTTTTGCACTGGACTGTACTGGATTTTGGATGCTGTAACATACCTCATCTTGTAAATTACCTCGATGGCATGGCTGTGGATCGGCCAAATCGGCTTCTGCAAAAGGTTGAGTTTTACCGGTACCACATCGCTGATAATAATAGGTGCGAAACCCCTGCTTGAGGGCAGGCTCATAAGCGCAATCGGAAATCCGGAATGGATAGGAGCGTATATTATTAAGGCTGTCGTACAGGTAATAATCGCCGTTTGTGGTAAAAGTTGAAAAATCAAACCACCAGGCTTTGTCGCCTGATTGGGCATGAATAGCACCGGTGTTCCAGGGGGCAATATTCCCCTGAAACACCGTTACGTTATCATACACCCTCTTAATCCGGTATTGTGTACCTGGCGTGAGGTTCGCCGGAGCATTGTATCCGCTTTGCGGGCTTGCAATAACGGCCATTTTTTGGCTGCCTGGAAGGTAACCGAACTGGTCAATATGTATGCGTGCGTCTAATACGCCTGGAGCTTGTGCGTGGACTTCGAGGATGTTTATGGTTAGTAAAAAAGTTAATGGGAGAAGGTATTTCATAAGCTAATAGCCAGCTTTGCAAAAACTATTACCTTTTGAAGACTATTTCTCCAGGCGCTCCAGCAATCTTGATGTAATCCGCAGAAAATCCATTTCCGTAATGATGCCCACCAGCTCTTTGCTTTTCACCACGGGCAAACAACCAATCCGGTGTTCACGCATTTTATTCATGGCTTCCAGAACTGAAGTTTCCGGCGAAACAGTTACCGGTTTTTCAATCATCAGATCATTGACCGTAATCACTGGCGGTTCCTCATTCGGATCAACCGTATGCCGCGCAAAGTGCCGCAATAACATTCTGCTTGAAATCAAACCTACCAATTCGCCTTTGCTGTTTTCCACAGGCATGTATCTGATTCTGCGCCAATCCATGATTTCGGCCACCAGGGCCACCAGGTCTTCTTTTTGAACGGTAAAGAGATCGGTCGACATAAATTCTTCCACTTTCATGTGGCCGGGTTGCCAGGTATCAATGTCGGCGGCGGTAGCTTCTTTCCAGGTATGCACAGGCTTGTTTTGTTGTTGATTTTTGATGGTAGCAGCGGTTACGGCAGTTACGGCCTCATCGGTCGTAATGTCTTTGATCAGGCTGGTGAACGTGCGCAAAGCCCAGCGCGCGCCGGTTTTATGTTCTTTAGTGCGCGCCTCGATGATATCCAGATACTTGCTGATGTCTGCCGACTTCACTTTACGGGCTTTAAGGCCTTCTTTGGCCATTGGCAGCAATTCTTTGAGAATCAGTTCATTAACTGTCACTTTTTTATCCTTCATCCAGCTAAAAGTACTGTCGATGCCGAATTTTGCCGATTTCAGGAAGTTATCACGAGCATCGGCAAAGTCCATGTGTTTGGTGATATCCGGATAATGATTGCCCATGGCAATCATGCAACCCAGCCATAACGCGGCGTTGGCAGTAGCGTCTACCGGGGTTGGTCCGGCAGGCATTACGCGGTTTTCGATGCGCAGGTGTGGCTTGCCGTTAGGGGAAATACCGTAACACGGACGGTTCCAGCGATAAACCGTAGAGTTGTGGATCTGCAGGGCCCGCAGTTTGGGGGTTTGTCCCTGCCGTACCATGGCCAAGGAATCCTCTTCAATAGCGCCGGCCAGCAGTACCCGGAATCGACTGATATCTTCTTTGTAGATTTCTGTGATGTCGCCTTTGAGCCAACCGGAGCCAAAGTTCACCCGTGGCAGGCGCTCGCGCATGTGGTCGTAGGTTGTGCGTGTATCGAGGCTTTGCTGGAACAGGGCAATCCGGGTTTCGTGCCATAAGCGGCGACCAAACACCAGCGGAGAATTGGCAGAAACGGCAATGAGAGGAGCTGCCAGCACCTGAGCGATGTTGTACATTTTGACAAAATCCTTGGGGGCCACCTGCAGGTGCACCTGAAAACTGGTGTTGCAAGCCTCCAGCAGCGGGGAATCGTGTTTCACCAACAGTTCGTCTACACCTTCTACACGCAGTTCGAAGGCAGTACCCAGGAGGTGTTTCTGGATGGCTGCCATGAGGGCGAAATAGCGGTCTTTAGGGGTGAGGTTGTGCATTTCCAGGTCATGCTTGCGCAGGGTGGGCAGAATCCCACAGAGGATAATACTGGCATCGAATTCATTCAGAACCTTTTGAATTTCAGCGAGGTAGTGAATGTTTTCCGCTTCCATATCAGAAAGGCAGGTACCCACGAATTCTCTCGGGCTGAGGTTGTTTTCCAGGTTGAACTTGGCGAGTTCAGTGACGCACCAGGGTTTATCATTGCCCATTTTTTCCAGCACCTGCATGTTGATGCAAGCGGGTTTGAGGGTTTTATTATCCACCAGACACATTTCCTGCTCGGCGCCGATGCGGGTAATATCGCTTTCGAACCAGTCGTTCTGGAGCATATATTCGAAGGCCTGCACATCGCCCAGGAGACTCCGGACGAAGTGTTGCATTTCACTTTTACTTTCTACTGTGTTTACTTTTTGAAAACCCATATTTACCGTTATTTTTCTTCGACCAAAGATTATTTTGTTGGGCAGCCGAAGCTAGTCGGTGGCAAATATGTAAAACCCTGCTGATACGCCAAAAATATTTATTTCTAAAGGATCTAAAAAACATCCGGAAGGCGCAAACAGACCTCGTAGGTTTTAAAAACCTACGAGGTCTGTTTGAGGGTAAAAAAATCCGCAGCGCATTTTCTGCCGGAGAATGGAATTAAATATACCTTTGCGGCGTTCAGTAATGAACACGGGCTTGTAGCTCAGGTGGTTAGAGCGGCTGACTCATAATCAGATGGTCGCGGGTTCAATTCCTGCCAGGCCCACAGGGGAATGTGAGAATGTGGAGAATGTGGTTAATGTGGAGAATGTGTGTATTCCCAAGAAATAAAGGAGCCATTCCGGTAACGGAGTGGCTCCTTTTCTTTTGACAGTGTTGTGGATAGTACCTTAATCCATTCTCATCAGGGAGATGGAGGCTTTTGATTGTCGAAATACGTTTTCAGATCCTGATAAAACTGCTCAAAGGCAATAATACCTTCCGGTGTGATACGGCAAAGCGTGAGTGGATAATTGTTTTTGTAGGTTTTTTCCACCGTAATATATCCGGCCTCCTGTAGTTTGCCTACCTGTATGCTGAGGTTTCCGCTGGTGGCGCCTGTTTTTTCCTTCAGCATATTGAACTCGGCTTCCCGTGCCACCATCAGGTACGACAAAATAGCCAACCTGAGTTGAGAAAGCAGCAGTGGGTTAAGTTCTTGGTACATGGCCTTTTTTCACCTCTTGATTGAGTAAATATCCTGGAAGCAGGTAACCAAAAATGGCGCAGGCAGCCTGCACCAACAGGTATTGAACATCGGAAAGAAATAGACACCATAGTGCACCTGCCCAAATCACGACAGCGCCAAAAATCAGGGGCCTGAATTTGAGCATGATACCCGACATGAAGGTGGCAAAACCCATCAAAATGAGAATCGACGGGATTGGAGAGAGGTGGTTTTTTACGGCCATTGGAATAGCCAACGCCATTGAAATGCCAAATCCGAGCCAAATCATAAAGTACCAGCGACTGAAAATATTGGGCTCACGTTTGATCTTTTCGCGGCGCCATTCCCGGATAGTGGCAGCCGGCATACCGATAATGACCATGACACCCCAGGCCATTTCCGGTTGTTCATGGAGGTTATAGGTCGCCAGATACCAGTTAACCAGGCTGGCAATAGCCACTAACCAGCCCCAGAGCAGGAAGTGGAATCCGTTGTCGCTAAAAGTGCGCTTGGCAAT
>JAEUUS010000308.1 GCA_016787545.1 Saprospiraceae bacterium | reverse complement strand
GATCAATCGGCGGCGGCATATGGGCAGGCTATCAAGGTGGACCCGATGTATTTCGACGCTAATTTCAACCTGGCGGTAGCCTTCAACAAAATGAAGCGCTATGATGATGCCATACAAATGTTTACCCGGGCTATAGAACTCAAGCCCGACTTTGCCGATTCGTGGTACGGGCGTGCGCAGGTGTACCTCACCAAAGGCGAATATGCCAAAGCCATAGCGGATACAGAAAAATACGCCCAGATGGCCCCCCAAACTGAAACAGACCGCATACAAGCCACGATTAGCATGGCGTACGCGGGCGCGGGTCAGCATGAGCGCGCGCTGGAGGCCATTGACAAAGCCATACAGGCCAAGGCCGATCCGGAACACTATTTCCGCAAAGGCAACTCGCTGGCGCCGCTTGGGCGCATGAACGAGGCGATTGCCGCCTACGATGCCGCTCTGAAAATCAAGCCGGATTATCCGGATGCGGTGAACAACAAAGGCAATGCCTATGCAAGTATAGGTAAGTTTCAGGAAGCCATTGCCATGTTTGACAAAGCCATACAGCTCAAGCCCGATGCCCCCAACTACCGCTGCAACCGTGGCATGGCCAAAAATGCCTCCGGCGACCGCGCCGGCGCCTGCGCCGACTGGCAACAAGCTGCGCAGGTGGGTTATGGGCCGGCGCAGGCGTTGATGGCGCAGTTTTGTAAGTAGGGCCCGTACCCCGGAATGATATTTCGGGCAGAAAGATTTTGACCATTAATCAACGCTACCATGCCTAAAAACATCATCATCTGCTGCGACGGCACCGGCAACCAGTTTGGAGAAGAAAACTCCAATGTGGTAAAACTTTTTTCGGTGTTGCAGGCTATTCCCGGCGAACAGGTTCTGTATTACAATCCCGGTGTAGGCACCATGAGCGATCCCGGGCTGCGCACAGGTATTGGCAAGAAAATTTCCATCCTGATGGGACTTACTTTTGGCAATGGCTTTGCCCGGAATATTGCCAATGCTTATTCCTATCTGATGGAAAACTATGAGGAGGGCGACAAGATTTTCCTGTTCGGATTCAGCAGGGGAGCCTACACGGTGAAGGTGCTGGCTGGGTTCATTCGAATGAACGGGTTGTTGTACAAAGGCTGCCAAAATCTCATTCCTTACTCCTGGGAATTGTACCGGACCAAGAATTTTGAGCTTTGCACCAAGTTTCGGAAAAACTATGCCCGGGTGGTGGAGACCATTCATTTTATGGGCGTTTGGGATGCCGTGTCGTCTATCGGCTGGATTACTGCCCGCAAAACCTTTCCTTACACATTCAATAATCCCTCTGTAGCAGTTATCCGCCATGCGGTGTCTATTGATGAACGCAGGGCTTATTACGACGCCAATCTGTTTAACGAAGGAGAAGAAGTCAAATCCGATATCAAACAGGTGTGGTTTGCCGGAGTACACTCTGATGTAGGCGGTTCCTACCCCGAACCGGAAAGTGGCTTGGCCAAAATCAGCCTCGAATGGATGATTCGGGAAGCCGAACAGTTTGGTTTGAAAATCAAGGAAGACCGTTTCAAAAGGGTGGTACTGGGAGAGGGGAAATCCGACTACGTGCCTCCCGATCCGCTGGGCACTATCCACCAATCGCTCAAGAGCGGCTGGTGGATACTGGAAATCCTGCCCAAAAACCACGTACTCGACCGCTGGAAATTCCGCTTCAATTTGGGTCGGCGGCGGCCTATTCCAGAAAATCCGCTGGTACACCGGAGTGTGCAGGAGCGTGTGAAGAGTGGCAGGTATAAGCCGGGAAATCTGCCGGAGGTGTTTAGGGTGGAGGGGTAAGAAGGTGTTTTGCTGGGTCAGGCAAATAAAAAGCCTTGTATTTATTTCCTGAAGGCATTTTTAAGTTCTATAAATTTCGAATGAGTTATTTTTCGACGCCTCATTTTTTCGATTTGTAGGTCATCGCAATTATCCATTGCTATACAAATTTTTTCATTAAAAGGGAACTTAAAAATTCCAGAAATTTTAACAATATCTCTTTGATAAAAGGAAATAATAAAATTTTCGTTTTTAATAATAATATCAATCGTTAAATACCCTTCATGACTAAATGAAAGAGTATCTATTTTAGAGATAAAGGACGCTTCGATTTTTTTAGAGTATTTAATATGTGACAATGAAATCAGCTTGCTAATGGGGCAATAAGTTAAATTAAAAAGAATGCCATTGGGTTCGCCAGAAATAACTTTCGCATTCATAAATATGCGAATATAGTGAATTTTTGATGGCTTTTTAGTCCACCTCAATATCATCTGAAATTGATGCATATTCATTCCTTTCAGCATGATTATTGGTGCAATCAATTTGGTGGATAGCTTTCCTTTAAATTTTGCGTCTGGCGGAAGAAAGGATACATTTGTTGTTTCATCTAACACTTTTTCCGAAATAAACGAATTTGGACTATTAATGTCAATTAAGAAACAATTTTCCATTGTTGTAAATTATTTTAGTTCAATATATAGATGTCGTGCAGAATTGTATTTGGCTAAAGTCAATAGCATTTTAAAATTATTTGCCTATTCTCTATTGGCCGCGCCATATTCATGTGACCAGGATACTCAACTTAATTTATTTCAAGCCACTCAAAATCGGTATTAATATGTGCATCGAAATCAAAGAATTGGGATTTTGCCATTTCGTCGCTTAACAGTCTCAATTTTTCCATGATTTCACCACTGTTAATCCGATGCCTCTCAAATGAGATACTGAAGTGGAACAAATTATCATGAAAGTCATCTTCTAAAAAATACATATTGCTGATCATATACCGATATGCGCCTCCTCTGTTATGAGCAGAAATTGCTGCCCGATAATTCCTTGTTGCCATCTGATATAATGACGTGGTGTCCATACTTTTGATGACATCTTTGCCAATCATTTCCTGAGTTAGTTCATATACGTCTACAGAGAGTAAGTCTTTTTTGTATAAATATCTGCAATATTCATAATATTTTAATACATCACCCAACCTTCTGTACTGGTCAGCCAGCGTTGTGAAGGTGAATAAATAGCTAGCCCCTTTAGTTTGAATAATCTGGATCATACTATGCAGGCAGAAGATCCAGTTGGCAATTAAATAAGGAAGTTGATATAAGAGATTTTCTTTATGTAAAAACATGTCCTTATTTATATATTTGCCTTTAAGTGAAGGCATATCTTTATGTTTTTTATCTTGACTAATGTATTCAATAGCGTAATCTTCCAGGTTTCGAAGCTCTTTATAGATCTCTACAATATCGCGGGAAGATTCAGGCCAAATGCTTTTCAACAAAGATTTGTTAATGACACATTGTATATCCAGTTCGTTCAGCCTGGAATACATCGTATGAACGGTGCTTGACTGGCTGATAAAAGATTGATTTGGGTTATCTTCCAAAACATTTAAAGGGTCAAATTGGCCGTTTAACCGACAGATTTCTGTAAGCGCAATCAAGTGCCAAATTGCTTCTTTAACATCAGGTGCATTTGAGGTGTTTTTATAGTTGTGTTTCGCTATGGACTTATCGTGAAATATATACTCAATATCCAGAGCGTGCTTGTATTTATAAACCTGACTTCTGTCTGTACTTGAGCTGTTCCAACTGGCAATTTGCAGGCAACGCCTGACGAGTGTTATTTTTAATATTTTCGCAAATGTTTTTATTTTATTTATGGAAACATTCATACTTGCCATATATGTGGCACAATTCCGGAGAATAGACAAAGTTTTACGATATAAATGCGAGCCCATCAGAGAGTGGCCAGAATACATGTAAAGTTTTGCAGACAGTATATATATATGAAATATATCACTTATTTTAACGTCTTCTAAAAAGCCATTTTCTGTGAATTTGGGGATTGGAAATGCATTTAACAAGCCCTTGATCATGTCACTGGAATTTGTATCTTCAGCACGTGCTTCACTCAGTAAAATGTTTAAATTGTTTTTTGTTATTGTGCTTGATAAAACAATTTTCAATAATTCCTTTATATCTTTTTTGATTTTATTTTTGTATAATTGATCTCCTTTTTTTCCAAGGAAACGCCCATCGAAAAAAGAAGAATAATATAGGTTCCCCAACCTTGACAAGCTTCTTGCAGCAAAAAAAGCATCATCTGGGGCTAATTCTTTGTCAAAATATTTCTTCTTAAGGAGTTCGAACACTTCTGCCATTTTCATTGGATCGTTCACATTCTCCCCTCCAATAAATTTCCTTATCAGGGCAATGTTAATACAGGCAATTGGAAGTGCATCATTATACTTCCTTAAAATAGCGTCGTTAGCGATCGAAACTCCGGACATGCCTAAAATTTTTTGAACAACGCTAAAATCTCCAACAGGTGTATTTCTGTAAAAAAGGAGCAGACCTAAATGGTGCAAAAAGCCAGGTTCTTTTATTAAAAAATCCCTGAATCGAAGGGAAAGCATACCATCTGTTTCCTTTGGCCCGGTCAATTCATAAGGGCTATAGCCATATTTCCTTACTTTATTCCAATATCTTTTTTCCATCTTCTTTTGCTCAAACATTTTTTCCACCGGGTCAAGACTCATAACATGGCTGAACAAATGTTGAAAGTCCCCTAAAGAGGGCTGTTTTTCATAAATAAAAAGGCAGGAAAAAACCGCGTTTAAGGTGTATCGGTTTATTTCTTCTCTTAAAAAGTATTTTGATTCAACTGTAGCAATTTTACCAGCAACATTGATTACATCTATGTAATTCGCGATGGCTTTGTCATATGATTTTATTTTCTCATAGCACAAAGCCAGCTTCATGGTACATTTAAGATAACTAAAAGCACGAAAGTCATTCAAACTAAGTTGTTTGCCATCTTTTGCATCATCGTTCTGCATTGCATTCAACGCATCCAGATAGCATCCGATAGCGTCGCTGTATTCCCGATCATAATAGGTTACATCACCAAGCAATGTATTATACAGGGCGATAGAATCCAGGGCGTTTCTACTTTCTGCTCCCCCAAAGTCTTTGTAAATACTTCGAAGCTCTTTTATTTTTAACCTTAGGTAAAGTTTGATATTGTAATTTTCGTCAAGTGTAAAGTTATACGCTGACGACTCTTCTGCGAATAGGGTGGATACATGAACGATCTCGCTATATATTTTGTAGTTGAATTTGTAATCAAAAAATTTTGTTTCTGTTCCTCGTATTAAGTTTTGTTTGAACTGCTCAATCAGGTCTTCCATAAACATGCGTAATTCCGGATTTCTGCCTGATGATAGCACCTCAGGAAGTAATTCCAGGCTTTCCATGGAAAATGCATTGCCGTTAAATTTATGGATGTGGTCCATTAAATAAGGAATACTCACCAAGAGGGAATCACTATAATTCTTCATTACCCGGCTTTTGCTGATAATAATTGGACGATAGAAATAGTTTAACAGGCCGAATTTATATTGATCATAAAAGGATAATGACAAGTAAATTGTCTCTTCGTTCAAAAGTTCATTTTGATACTCCTGATGTGCCGAAACAAAGATGTTTTTGTATTTATTGATGGCTGGACCTTCTTTGGAATCCTTTTGAGAAAGATGTCCAAAAGTTTTGGTATGTTCTTCAATAATTTTGATCAATTTTTTAGGTGAACCAGTGCTTCTATAGGCGATATAGTTGATAAAATGTTGAATAGTGTACATTACTTTCAACTTATCTTCAAATGATAAATCGGATTTACTGCACCACTGAACTTTTAATATAGACTCAGTGGAAGCTATCCTTTCTTTTGGATCAATTACCTTAAGCAGAAAACGTTCAACCAGGTTGGTGATTCCAACCCCTATGCTTCCTTCTTCTGCCTTGTCCTTATACAGACTATCCACATTAATGACATGCCCGAATATACTACTAATAGCAGAATGCCGGTCTGATACATCAGCCATAGCGGCATCAAACATTTCACTTCCTGCAATAAAAATAAATTGAGATTTTGCCTCGGTAATCAGATATTTTAATGAAGAAAGTATATCAAGGATTAATCTTTTGCGCTTTCTGTGATCATCGAAGGAAAATGTTTCTCCTTTGCTATCTTGAATATGTGTATCCTCGTAGTGATAAGTTTGCTGAACATTTGTGTCAATTTTATCCAATTCATCAAAAATAAATACAAATTTTAAATTTGACTTCTCAATAATTTTAATAAGCTCGTTAGATATGTCTTTAGCCCCTGCAATTGCATAAGCTTTGGATTTTTTTCGAGATAAAAGTATTGGAAAGTTTTCTGCTCCTGTTCCAGCACTTTCTTCAGAAGTGAACTGGGAGATGCTACGGTCGTATAGGCTTGTTATTTTTTCATATGTTATTATTTCTGATATATTGTTTTTTTCAATAGATTTTCTTTTTTGGGCCGACCTTAAGTAGCCAATACCAATCGACAATATAATATTAGTTAAAATAACTGGAAGTAGGAGTTCGCTAAATTTTTGTTGGTTTTGCCCGAAAATCTCCACTTTAAAAACATAACCCACAATGGCAGATATTACTGTCAATAACAAAAAGGTAAATGTCCCAACAGAAACTGGATATATGATATTTAATTTTTTATAGGGATCAATTACACTTGAATAGTGTACATCAAAAGCATTTTTTATTTCGTATACTATTTGTTTTAAAATATCCAATTCAGTAATGTTTTTTTGACCAAATGAAATACAAATTTTTTTAGTATTTTCAACTTCATCTATATACTTATCTACCACCCGATTAACGAGAGTGGTTTTTCCCATGCCCCGGTATCCTGTAATCAGATAGGATCCCTTAAATCTGGCTTTTTTGAGGTAGTTTAGAAATTGCAATTCCGTGCGCTTCCTTCCAACCATCGTTTTGTGGTTTTCCTCAGCGGTGTTATGAAGGTAATTGTAACCCGGCAGTAAAATATGTACTCGCTTGACAAAGGGTCGATATTGGAAGGCTTTTAGCTTTTCTGTTTCAACTTTTAGCTTTTCTTTTTTTTCTTCTGTTTCAACAGTTGTGTGTTCCATAAATTAAGTCAGTTTGATATTAGTTACATTTTTAAAATGTTGATATATCTGCAAATATAACAATATGATGGCATATTAGATAAATTATTTTTGAAAATTTTAAATTTTTCAATTGTTCGCAATAATATAATGTGTTTACTCTTGGTTTCGTATGTTTGTATGTGTTTTGTTAAATTGTTTTTGCTGGGTTCATCTTTTCCCGGACTGGAGGTTTGAACTTCAAAATGAAACCTATTTATAAATCAGCAACCCCCCCCCCTTCCATCCATCAAAACCTGCTGTTCGTACGCAGATACCCGCACACGTGCATCTTTTTTTCTGTTTTAGGTTTCTGTTAGGCGGCTATATCGCCAAATAACAAAACCATTTTCAACATGAAAAAGACATTCTGTGCCCTCTTTATTCTTTCGCTCCTCACCGCCGCCTGTAAAAAAGACGAGCCCACTCCCGCCGAAATCCTGACCGCCGCCAGTTGCTGGAAAATTACCCTGCTGGAAGGCTATGAGTCCAGCGCCGGACTCTGGGTATCTGTTCCCGTGGAAGCCTGCCTGGCCGATAATTGTTTCACGTTTTTAAGCGATCAAAGCTTCAAAGTAGACGAAGGCGCCTCCAAATGCGATCCCAACGATCCGCAAACGGCTACTGGCGGCTGGAGCATCAGTCCCGATGGCAAGCAACTCTCGCTCACCGACGATCAAAGCTCCGATACCGGCACCATCCTGTCTATTGAAAAGGACAAACTGGTGTACGAAGTCAGCTTCGATCAGGAAAAAATCCGGTTTACCATGGAAACGCGGTAGTTAGTTTTTTACCGCAGAGACGCGGAGGCGCAGAGATACGCAACCTCTGCGCCTCTGCGTCTCTGCGGTAAACCCCTCCACTTTCAGGATAATGGCTACTTTTGTCCGCATGTGCCAACATCCTCTTTACCGCTTCTTCGTCGCGCTGATATGCTGCCTGGCCTTGGCTGCACCTCTTTCCGCTCAACACAGCATTGCCCGTGAATGGGGCGAAGCCGTATTGAAATCCATGGAAGAAGACCTGGCGCGCCCGGCCGTACAGGCCCGTAACCTGTTCCATTTCTCGGTAGCTATGTACGATGCCTGGGCTGCTTACGATACCGTGTCGCATCCATACCTGCTCGGTCAAACCACCCCATCGGGCTTTACCTGTCCGTGCAGGAACATTCCCGTTCCGGCCGATGTGGAAGCTGCCCGCAAAGAAGCCATCAGCTTTGCCGCTTACCGGTTCCTGACCTCCCGTTATACCCACTCGCCACAGGCCTCGGGCGCCATGACGCGCTTCCGGGATATGATGGCCAAACACGGGTACGACTTCCGCAACCACTCCATTGATTATAGCTCCGGCTCTCCGGCAGCTCTGGGCAATTACATCGCACAATGTGTGCTGCAACTGGGCGCCAAAGACGGCTCCCTGGAAGAGAATAATTACAACAACGCCAAATACAAACCGGCTAATGAACCCCTTACGGTTATCCAGCCGGGCATTGGCGCCCTGAATAACCCCAACAAATGGCAACCCATTAAAGTGCGTCGGGCCCTGGACCACGATGGCTACCCTATGTTCGAATGTCGCTGTGGAGGCAAACCCTTTTGGATGCTCATTGATTCCATCGATGGTAGCGGCCGACGCATTACCGGAACCCAAAGCTGTCAAACTCCGCATTGGGGCAAGGTGCCGCCATTTGCGTTGAAAAAAACAGACCAGAGAGTATATGTGCAATACGGACAGGATTACCGGTTGTATCACGATCCAGGCGATGTTTTTTTACCCAAATTAGATACCGCCAAAGGTGGCGGCAAAAGCGCTGATTATCAATGGAATTACGCGCTGGTGGCGGCCTGGTCGGGCCTGCTTTCTCCCGCCGATGGTATTCAGTGGGATATCTCTCCCGGCGCAATGGGCAATGTGGCGCGTTACCCGGCTAATTTGGCAGAATTGCGGGATTTTTATCTCCTGGACACCGGGAAAGACCCCGGCACAGGACATGCCCTAAACCCGCGAACCGGACAGCCGTATGCGCCCAATTTGGTTCCACGCGGCGATTTTACCCGTGTAGCCGCCCGATACTGGGCAGAAGGACCCAATAAAGAAACCGCCACGGGTCATTGGCTGACTCTGCTGCATTATGTGAGCGACCAGCCAGGGTTGGTCAAAAAAATTAACGGCAAGGGCGCCCTTGTGAACGATCTGGAATGGGATGTAAAATCTTGTTTCCTGCTCGGCGGGGCCCTGCACGATGCCGCCATTGCAGCCTGGGGTGTGAAAGGCTGGTATGATAGCGCCCGGCCTATTACCGCACTGCGTTATATGGCCTCGCGCGGGCAATGCACGAGCGCACAGGAGCCATCTTACCACCCGGCAGGCATCCCGCTTATTCCGGGCAAAATAGAATTGGTAAAAAAGGGCGATCCGCTGGCTGGCCCGAAAAACAAAAACCTGGGTAAAATCAAGTTTTTTGCCTGGAAAGGCCCCTATGCGGTGATAGATTCCACCACAGATATGGCTGGTACCGGCTGGATTCTGGCCGAAAACTGGCATCCATATCAGGATAAAGCATTTGTTACACCACCTTATGGCGGCTTTGTTTCGGCTCATTCCGCATTGGCACATGCCGGTGCTGAAGCGCTAGGCTGGATTACCGGCGATCCTTATTTCCCCGGCGGATTTGGGGAATACACCGTTAAGGCCAACAGCATGTTCCTACAGCACGAAAAAGGTCCGAGTGTGGATGTCACGCTTCAATGGGCAACCTACCGGGATGCCGCAGATCAGGCCGGGCTTTCCCGCATCTGGTGTGGTACGGAAGCACCGTTTGATGATATACCGGGTCGGGTTATTGGCTCAGAAGTAGGAAAGGGCGCTTATCAGTTTGCCAGAACCTATTTTTTCAAAGACCGTGATAAGGATGGGGTGCTGAGCGACGAGGATAAGAATGATTGGGATAAAGGGAATTAGGGGTGTTGGGGGGCATTTGAGGTAATTGGGGTCATTTGAGGTCATTGGGGTCATTTGGGGTCATTTGGGGTTATTTGAGGTCATTGGGGTCATTTGGGGTCATTTGGGGTTATTTGAGGTCATTTGAGGTCATTTGAGGTTATTGATGTCATTTGAGGTCATTGATGTCATTTGAGGTCATTGTTGGGGTCATTGATGTCAATTAATCAAAGTGGGTTGTCATTCCGAGTACTCGGAACCTACACAAGCCAGGCTATTCGGGTACATTGCAAAGTATTTCGGAAACCGGGCTTGTGTAGGTCCTTCGCTACGCTCTGGATGACAACCCACGTTTGGCAAATGTCATCTCAAGCGTAGCGAAGGATCTGACCCAGCTGCAAACCAAGCGTCTGCTAAACGACAACCCAATCTGTGTGAAATCTGTGCGAAAAAATCTGTGTGAAATCTGTGCGAAACCCTCTCAGAGTCAAGTTCAGCTTTACTCAATAGCCTCCTACCCCTAAATGACCTCCCAAATGACCCTTAAATGACCTCCCAAATGACTCTTAAATGACCCCTAAATGACCTCCTAAATGACCTCCCAAATGACCCTTAAATGACCCCTAAATGACCCTAAATGACCTCCCAAATGACCCTTAAATGACCCCTAAATGACCTCCCAAATGACCCCTAAATGACCTCCCAAATGACTCTTAAATGACCCCTAAATGACCCTTAAACGACCTAAAAAAATCACTTTTCACATGATACGCAATACTCTTTCTCTTTTTTTGCTGGCATTTGGCCTGCAAAGTCTTTCTGCTCAAATAACCGATCCCAAAGCCACTGAGGTATGGAATCCTGTGCCTCGGGTTGTAACACCCGGACAGGGAACACAGCCGCCATCTGATGCGATTGTATTGTTTGATGGCACACACTGGAAGGAATGGCAAAGTGTCAAAGACAGCTCGGCGGTGAGCTGGATCTTGCAGGATGGCGCCGGTACGGTTAAACCTGGGGCTGGCGATATCATCACCCGGCGCAGTTTCGGGGATATGCAGTTACACCTGGAATTCCGGGAACCATCGGTGGTAAAAGGAGAGGGTCAGGGCCGCGGCAATAGTGGCGTTTTTCTGCAAAACCGTTATGAGGTGCAGATACTGGATTGCTACGAAAACCGCACCTATTCAAACGGTCAAACCGGCTCTGTGTACAAACAAAGCATCCCGTTGGTGAACGTTTGCCGCAAACCCGGCGAATGGCAAACTTATGATATCCTCTTCACTGCCCCTCGCTTCAATGCCGATGGCATACTCACCGCGCCTGCCCGTGTAACGGTAATCCACAACGGTGTGGTGATCCAACTCAACACGGAAATCAAAGGTCCAACGGAATATATCGGATTGCCGGTGTATCAGGCACATGGCAAGGGCCCCATCAAACTCCAGGATCATGGGGATCTGGTTAGTTTCCGGAATGTGTGGGTGCGGGAGCTGTGAGTGCGGGAGGCTCGGAGGATTTTAGTGACGGGGTGACTGCCAGTCACCCCGTCACTAAAATCCTCCGAGCCTCCGCGGTAAAAAAACAACCTCACTCCAATAATTCCTCCTGGTGTTTCAGGAGCTGCTTATAATGCTGACCGTATAGTTTTTCTATATAAAAATGTATCAATGTATAGACACCAATAGCCGCCAATACACTATACACTCCCTGCAATAATGCTGGCCTTAAAGGCATTTCCTGTTGATACATCCATTGAATTCCAGCCAATAGCACAATGGCGCTGGCTGCCCAGGCGGTTTGCCTGCCTAACCGGACAAATTTGCCGGTGTGGCGCACACTGATATCCAGGGCTTCCTTTACATCCAAAGCACTGCGCTGATCCTGTCTGTACAGGGAAACAAAAAGGGCTAAATGACCTGAAAAAGTAACCAGCAGTACCAGTAGCCAGATCAGGGGTGAGATATAGAAATCTATCCAAATGGTATACCCATAAGCAGCAGCCAGCATAAATGCCGTGCTGATGATTTCTATGAGCAGGTTGCGCTTCAAACGTGCAAGCGTAGAATGGGTGCGTTGATGCATCATGGTTAGCAGATTTTGATGGTTAATAAAAGGTGCGGCTTCAGCCTGCTGTTCCAGTTCCTGGTTCCAGGCCGCCTTTAGATGGTCCAAATCGGGCATTTCCTTATGATTTTCCATGTAAAAGCAGGTTTTTGAGTTTAGATTTGATCCGATTGAGTTTCACGCCAATGTGGTTTTCCGTCAATCCGGTTATTTCAGCCATGTCGGCATAAGACAGATCATCGAGATACAGCAGAATGAGGGCTTTGTCGGGCTCATTCAAGAGGGCAATGGCCTGATGAAGCGCGGCAAGTTGCTCGTTTGGCTCCGGAACGGGCGGTGGCTCCACGCCGGTAAACGGCACCGTTTGCAGCCTGCGCCGGCGCTGCTGGGTAATAGCCACATACAGGGCTATCCGGTAAGCCCAGGTGGTCCATTTTGCCGTTCCGTTATAGCGTGGAAAAGCCCGCCAAAGCTCCGCCACAATATCCTGAAACAGATCGCGTGCACCCTCCGGATCATCCCCCCGAAAAGTGCGGCAGACCTTGTAAATCAGCGCTTTGTGTTGGGTAATCAGCTGTATAAAAGATTCCTCCATGTTGATTTGATGGATGCGTTGTTTTTAGCGTAGAGGTTTTTTTATTTACCGCAGAGGCGGAGAGGCGCGGAGAGATGGTAAAAAACGCTCCGCCTACCCTCTCTGCGCCTCCGCGCCTCTGCGGTAAAAAACTACTCCTCATTATCCGCAAGTTCAGGCAGGTTTCTTACAGCCGTGAAAAAACAATGGCCTTTACCGGATCAGCCGACTCACCTGCCGCTCGCTTTTCAAACCCAGTTGCTGAGCCAACTGTGCTCTTGACAGGTCGGGATTTTTGCTTAATTCCTGCAGCCGTTCATGGCGGAGGCGGGCAATGTATTCGCCAACGGCAATGCCGGTTTCTTTTTTAAACACTCGGGTAAAATTGCGCGGACTCATATTGGCCAGCGCAGCCAGCTCGGAAAGTGGGTTTTTCCGGTGCATGTTTTCGGTGAGGTAATCCTGTACGGCGTGCACCCCGGAATGAATATGGTTTCGGTAACTTAAAAATATACTCTGCTGCGATTGTTCTCCGGGCCTGCGGATGTACACCACAATTTCCCGGGCTACTTTGTTGGCAAAATAGCCGCCCATCTCGCGTTCTACAATATGCAAGGCAAGGTCCACACCTGAGGCGATGCCGGCACTGGTAAAAATGCCGTCGCGATCTGTGTACAACACATTTTCCTGCACTTTAGCCTGCGGAAAACGCTGCTGCAAACGCTGGGTGTACTTCCAGTGCGTGGTGCAGGGCTTGCCATCCAGCAATCCGGCCGCTCCCAACAAAAATGCGCCCGTACACACCGAACACAACTGCGCACCCTTTGCATAAGCTGATGGTAACCAATGGTATACATCAACAATATGGGAATTGAGTGAGCGCTCAATCATCTCTAAATCCATACCCGGAATGAATACATAATCCCCTTTTTCCACCCTGATGTCCGAATAATGAGGCAGGTTGGCAAACTGCAAACCCGAAGCCGTGCCGGCTTTTTCCGGAGCAAAAGAACAATAGCGCACCTCAAACGGCGCCTTGTAAAAAATGGCCTCGCTAAACACCTGATCCGGACCCGCCAGATCCAGGAAATGGGTGCGCGGCGCAATGAGAAAAATGACCTGAACTGGCATGTGTTACATACTGAAATATCGCTCCTCCAGAATCCTGAAATGATGCCGTTGATGTCCCAAAATGGTAAACGCCAGCGCCAGGGGCGACATCTGCGCTTCCCAGCAAATGCCGGGCTGCAGCATTTGCGACTCGTTCAAACTCAGAAAAAACTGTCGGGTAGATGCGCGCAGGGTCTTCATTTCAGCCAGTATTTCCTCCAGGTTTCTCGCCGAAGCCCCGGCATTTTCAGCCATCAGGTTTTCATCATGGCCGGGCGCTGTTTGAAACATGCCTCTGGCAAAACCCAGGGCCCTGTAAGTCATAATGCGTTCCCAATCCAGCAAATGCTGCAACACATCCGGAATGGTCCACTTGCCGGGCGCATACACGTTTAGGCCTATTTCCCGACATTTTTCCCAGTCAAAAGCGTCAAATTCAGCTTCACTTTCCCTAAAAGCAGCGTCCAGGTCCAGATCGTCGAACAAGTTGATGTACCGGTCAAAGTATTTGGGTGCAGGGTTGATTTGTGATTTTTTCATGGTCTGTCAATGTTGTTTTTTTACCGCAGAGGCGCGGAGATGCAGAGATGTGAGGGGGGGAGGGGGGACCGCAGAGGCGCGGAGACGCAGAGAGGGGGCGGTGCCGCGGAGGTGAACCCCTCCTCCGCGTCTCTGCGACTCTGCGGTAAAAAACCCCTCCAGCAACTACTTTTCCAAAACCACCTCCAGCACCACCGGACACAGTATACGGGCTGTAGGAATATCCGAGATTTGCTTGAATTCATGCAGTGCCTGCGTCACTTCTTCCGAGGTGAGAAATCCACGCTCGGCAATTTTGGGCAGGTAAATCTGTAAAAAGGAATAAGGCCAGTGCCAGGTAAGCTCGGCCGGACCGGTCAGCTTGGCGATGATGCGGCTATGCACCACTTTCAGTCCCAACCGGGCGGCCATGGCGGGTATATGACGACCCACATCAATATCGCCGGCCTGTTCTTTCATAGAACGGTAGCAGGCCGAAATGGCTTTTTTCAGGGTTGGCATGGCCGGTTCTGTCTGAAATACCGACCAGTCGAAATATTCCTGGATAACAAACCTGCCGCCGGGCTTGAGGGCGTCTTTTACCCGGGCTATCACCTCCTCCGGGTTGGATACCCAGGCCAGGGCCCAGCGCGAAAAGGCGCCGTCCAGACTGTTGGCTGGCAGTTCCATGGTATCGAAAGACGCATGTTGCACCTCTATACCCAATCCGTGCAGGGCCGATTGTTGCTGCAGGAACGCGACGTAATTGGCCGCAAAATCTACCCCGATCACTTTGCCGTTTTCGCCGGCCAAATAGGCCAGTTCGGTGGTGCAAAAACCGGGGCCACAACCGAGGTCGAGCAGGGTGTGCCCGTTTCGGAAGCCGGCCAGTTCCCAGCCCCGCCTTGCCTCCGCCGACCAAACCTGATGCTGCAAGCCGAGCCGGTGCAGTTCAGCGCGTTCGGTGCCCAGCACGTACTGTTTTTCTTCAATAGCTTGATTTTCAGTGTTTTTCATAAAAATAGTTGTTTTCAGATGCCCAAAATAGGGTTTCCGGAACTAACCGGCGCGATAATCAGGGTGTTTTATTCAAGGCATTTAATTGAGCCGCAAAACCTTCCACGGCCTGCATGGCATTGGCATCGTTTTTAAACCGTTCCCGCAGGGCGGGCAACACCTCCTGCGCGCGCGGGTCGGCCAGGGAAACCATGAGCAGCACATTGCCAAAAATGTCGTTCACATCGTTTTCCTGCATGGCCGCCTCAAAACGCTGATGCACCAGGGGGTAAGCATCGTTTCCTTTGCCCAAGGCCACCAGGGTTTCGGCCGCAGCCAGCCTGAAATCCCACACGGGTGTGGCCAGGGTCCAGCGCGGAGCCGCTGCACTGTCTTTCAGCGCTTCCAGGGCAAAAGCGGCGCCTCCGGGATCGCCCAGGGCGCGCAAACCATTGAGGGCGGAAATCAGGCTCTGGTTTTTCCACGACGGTCTGGCCGGCAGCCTGAGGAGGGCAGCCAGGGCTTTTTCATGCTTGCTTTTGCCCAGCGCATTGGCGGCGGCATTCACCACCCTGTCGCTCGAATCCTGAAAATGCTGCAGGTAGAGATCGGCATGAGCCGGATTTCCGGAATCGCCCAGAAAACCGATGGCGGCAGCGCGCATCCAGGAGTTTTCTTTCCGGATAATGCCCAACAGCATGGCTTCTGTGTCGGGGTTCAGCGCCTGGCCGGCCACCAAACCTTGCCAGTTGAGCAGGGCTGTATACCGCAATCGCCAATACGCCGGGCCGGTAATTACTGACCGGAAAGCATCCAGAATCCTGGCTTTATCTGCGCTGCCGGTTTGTTCGTTGCGGTAGAAGTTGGCCAGCTCTAGCAAAGCGCTGCGGCGGGCCAGTACATCACTGGCGTACCGGCATTGATTCAACCAGGCATCCAGGTTTTGCCGGAGCTGAAAACGGCCGGGCCAGGCGCTGCCCTCATTGACCAGTATCCAACCGGGCGCTTCTTTCAAGGTAAACCGAAAACGATTTTCCTGCAGTGGTTTCAACTGAATGATTTCAGTTTGACCACCCAGATCCACGGCCATTTTTCCCTGAAAAAAGCGGACCTGCGGGTATTGACTCAAGGAGTCCGGCTTTTGTATCTGTTTGATAATCACGGTTAACTGCCGGTTTTGTTTGTTGTATTCTGTTTGAACCTCCATCTCTGGCTGCCCCATTTTATACACCCATTGGTCAAAAAACCAGTAATAGGATTGTCCGCTTACCTTTTCTACTACCTGTTGAAAATTGGCCGTTGTAACGGTTTTCCCCGCGTAAGTGCGTGCGTAGGCGCGCAGGACCTTTCGCCAGTTTTTTTCGCCCAATTCCAGTCGCAGCAAATGCAGCACCAGCGCGCCGCGGAGTACATTATTGTCGAAACACAGATCGGCAGGATTGGTGCTCCGGTGAGTCACCAGAGGCCTGCGCAAGCCGGCATTCCAGTCGGCCATACAGGTATTGAGCTGATATTGCCTGTTCCATAGCTGCATTTCATCATGCCCGTTTTTGTATTCCGAGTACATGGCATCCAGGTATAGCGCTAAAGATTTAGCCAGCCACACATCCGACCAATCTGCGGGGGTAAGCAGATGGCCGAACCATTGTGCCGCCAGATCCTGCGCTTCCACGCCATCCCAGAGGTAGAAAAAATCGGCGTGGGTGCCGTAGTCGTCTACCATATTTTCAGAGATGGTGGAAAAGCCGGGGTGACTGCCGCCGCCCCAGGGAAAATCCTGCACAAACACCTGGTTATACGTCGAATAAGGGAGTTTTACGCGGGTTAGCTCTGTGAAAAAACACAGCATATCCGGCAGGCGTTCTACCGTGGCGCGGGTGGCCACAATTTCGTCGGGATAGCTGTAGCTGCGCAGTTGCATGCCCGCGGCCTCCTGGCTTACCACTGCGTATTCGCCAACCACGAATGCCGTTTGGTGATTGGCGTGAGGTATGTCGGATTTCCAGTGAAAGGTCCGGGTGCTGTCGGGGTTTTCTTCCACTTTCAACAATTGGCCGGTGGCAATGGCTTGCAGCGGTTTTTCCACGGTTAGCCAAAGTTCGCAGGTACGCAGTTCGCCGGGGGCATCCTGGCCCGGAAACCAGTATCGGTTGCCCTGCGGCTCGCCCATGCTCCAGATTTGTTTGCGTTTGCGGGGTTCAGTGGTGGTAGGCGCAAAAAAGCGCAGGCCTTTGCCATAGCTGCCCCAGAGGTTGTTGGGGTCGCTGTCGTTGTGGTACAGGGTATGGTATTCTATCAGCAGGGTGATGGCTTCGCCAGCTTTGCAGGGTCGGGGCAGCGTGATGTGCAGGTTATTATCGGCATCGCCGCCATCGTAAGAATAGATGAGCGCAGGGCCGTCGAACAGCCGGATTTTCCGGATCTGCAGAAAGGCGGCATCCAGGTCGATGCTGCTGGTGGTTTGCAGGGGCGCCAGGCGGATAACGGCGGTACCGCTTGCTCGTTTTTGTGCCAGATCAAGGCGCAAATCCAGTACCAGATGTTGCACATCGAGTAGGCATTTGCGCATGGGTATGTTGTCTGGCCTTTGGGCATGCAAGGATGCAGCCAGACCTGAGTACAGGAAAAATCGGGACAACCCAATGGCTACCCAAACAACCAGGGAAAAACGGACAAACCTTTTGTTCTGCTTCATAATGGCAGCAAAGGTGCGCCATCTTCATCGACCCATCGGGCCAGATACCAGACAAATCAGGCCATGATTACAACCAGTAAATACTAGCCTCGTATGGCCGGAGTCTGCTGGCTTCGTTGAGGGTATAATAATTGCTGATCAGCAATTCAGATTTGCTCAGGTCCAGTTGCAGGGTAAAAGGCGCCGGATGGGGCGTCAGGTTGAGCAGCACCAGCAGACTATGGTGTTGTGTTGTTCTGGTATATGCCAGCACGGCGGGGTTTTGTGTTTGGATTGCCATGAGTTTTCCATGCGCCAGTGCTGGTTCATTTTTGCGGAGTTCAACCATTTTTCTGCAATGGTTCAACACCGAAGCGGGGTCCAGTTCCTGCCCGGCCACATGAGCGGCAGGAAACTGTAGCCGCGCGTGGTTGGAGGCGGACCAGGGCATGGCAGCAAAAACAGGTTCAGCGCCAATTTCATCTCCCTGATGCAGCTGGACGAGGCCTGGTTGAGAGAGTTTCCAGGTCAGCAGCATTTTGGCGGCGCGGCAACTCAGCGCAGGGTCGTCGTCGTGCCATTGAGCCATCATGTGCGCCATGCTGTGGGCGGTATCCGGCAATTTCCAGACGCCGGAGGAATCGGGCTGACTGGGAGCTACTTCCAGGCTGATACCTCTTTGTTTGAGCTGGCGGGTGAGCTTGTCGAGGTCTTCCCTGCTGCCAAATTCAAATATCCATTGATGCGCTTGTTCCCGCGTTTTCACCGAAAGTGGATCAGGGAGGAGCTTAATGAGATCGGCACCAAGGCTTTGCAAATAATCGAGTTTATCCAGAATGCCTTTCAGATCGCATTTGCCATCTCCGTTTCCATCGCAAAAACTGTGCGGATAGAGATTGTAGGCTACAGCATCCTTCCACCTTGTATCAGTTACATTGGTTATCATGTTAGGTGCAAGAGCCGGTGCTGGTAATAACGAGTGCAAACCGGGCATTGTGATCCCTTGGGCTGTGGTGGTGTTCAGTTTACGTACCATGGTTAGGTTTTTATCTGCTTAAACGATTAAGCAAGTGGTAAAAAAATATATGATCGCTTACCCGGAAGATTGTCCCACAACCAATGTGGTCTTCAGGTTCACCTGAATTGCCTGTTCTGTTTTATTTTCCATCTGACTAATCAGCACCTCGGAAGCGGCGCGTCCGAGTTCGTCCA
>JAEUUS010000606.1 GCA_016787545.1 Saprospiraceae bacterium | reverse complement strand
CAAAAACCCTCCCTGCCACATATCACGCCCGATGCTCCCAACTGGATGCATATGCTGGCGGAGGAAAATCCGAATGTTGATCAGGTGCAAAAGGCTTATGCCACGTATTACGATGAACATCCGTTTGCCAAAAATGCCTACACCCAATATTTCAAACACTGGATGCACTGGGCGCGTCCTTACGTGCAGGCCGACGGCTATGTGCACAAACCAACCGTGGCCGAAATGGAAGCACAGGAAAGTACCCTGCTTTCCCTGCGCAACTCCTTAGCCAAACGCGGCGGACAAGCAGGCTGGCGCTTTGTTGGCCCAAAACAGACATTCGATACCAACGGCCTCACCGAGGTAACCTGGCAAACCAATGTGTACAGCATTGATGTCTCCATTTCCAATCCCAATATCCTGTACGCCGGAGGCGAATCAGGCGGCCTATGGAAAACCACAGATAAGGGGCTTAACTGGACCCTGCTTACCCTCAACGTATCACATGGGGCTTTTGGTGCGGTGAAAATCCACCCAAATAATCCGGATATCGTGTACGCAGGCACTGGTGGCAAAATCATCAAAACCACCGATGGCGGCCTCACCTGGACCACCGCCTACAGCGAAAACAACCTCTGGGCCAATGATATCGCCATCAAAGCCGACCAACCAGATGTAGTGCTCGCCGCCTGCGATCAGGGATTGATTCGTACCACCAATGCCGGCACTAACTGGACCAAGCTGCATACCCAGCAAACCTGGGCGGTGGAGTTCAAGCCCGGCGACCCGCTCACCGTTTTTGCCATTCGGAAAAGCGGCACTGGATCAGATTTTCGGGTATCAGTTGATGGAGGTGCTACCTTCAACAATTCCAACACCGGCTGGTGGACGCCCGCGGCCGGCATGTCGGTTACCGGCGGCATGATTGCCGTTTGTCCATCCAATCCATCCAAAGTGTACGCCTATCTATGCGGCGAAGGCGGCAACCTTGGTGGCTATATCGGGGTGTTTAAAAGCACCAACAGCGGCCAAACCTGGAGCAATACCCACCCTACCAATGCCGTTGGGCAGCCGTATACCATACCTACACATACCAACCTCATGGATGCCAACGGGGTGGACTGGTTTACGCAGGGCTTTTACGATATGGCGATAGTGGTAAATCCAAACAACGACAACGAATTGATTGCCGGCGGATGTTCCTGGTTTAAAAGCACCAACGGCGGCCAAACCTGGGAGTCGTTTGGCGGATATGTGGGCGGTCTGAGCTGGAGTCACCCGGATATTCAGGCCCTTGCAGCAGTAGGCAATGATTTGTGGATTACCAGCGATGGCGGTATCAATTATTCCAACAATTTCGGGCAGAGCATGGTGGCGCGCATGAACGGTATTTCCGGTTCCGACATGTGGGGGTTCGATGGTGGCTGGAACGAGGATGTGCTTGTGGGCGGCCGTTATCACAACGGAAATATGGCCTGGCACGAGAGTTTCCCGGATGGAAAATTTTACCGCATGGGTGGCGCAGAATCGCCTACAGGCTACGTGAACCCAGGCGAAAACCGCAAAATGTACCATTCTGATATCGGTGGGCATGAACTTCGGGGCGGCTTCCTGAACGGCGCCAAATCGTTTCCGGTGGGCTTGTTCCCCAATGAAAGCTATGCTTATTATGCCAATTCTGAAATGGCCTGGGATCCGCGCTGCTGGAATATTGTGTACATAGGCAGGGAAAACAAAATCTGGAAAAGCCTGGACGGCGGCACCTCTTACACCGCCCTGTACACCTTCCCGGGTACGGTTGATAACACGGTATTTGATATAGAAGTTAGCAGATCCAACCCGCAGGTGATCTATTGCTCACAGTGGGACGGCACCGACGATTCCATTTGGAAAACCACCGATGGCGGCCAAACCTGGACCAAGGTAACCCCGCTTCCGCTACCCAACAACAACGACCGGGTAAAACTGGCGCTCAGCGCGGAAAATGAAAACATCCTGTGGGCGGCAGTAACCTACGGCTCCAACGGAAAAAAAATTTACAAAACCATTGACGGCGGTCAGAGCTGGATCAACCTCACCACGGCTACCCTCAACAACATCCGTATTTCCAATATCATGGCCCAATACGGCACCGATGGCGGTATTTACCTGGGCTGCAACGGAGCGGTGTTTTACCGCAATAACAGCATGAGCGACTGGGCTCCGTACACCACGGGTTTCCCGGTTTCAGCGGAGTGCAACAGGCTGAAGCCATTTTACAAAACCGGAAAAATCCGCAATGGAACCTGGGGTTTTGGCGTGTGGGAAGCGGATCTTTTCGAACCTTCTGCGGTAGTGGTACAACCCATGGCCAGCACCCTGGCGGCCCAGTGCGCGCGGGATACCATCTATTTCGAAGATTATTCCGTGTTGAACCATACCGGCGCCAGTTGGCAGTGGAGTTTTAGTCCGGCCCCCGTGTGGTCGAGCACCACCGATATCAGAAATCCGAAAGTAGTGTTTGGCGCCCCGGGCATCTATACGGCTACGCTAACGGTCAACGGGCAGTTCAGCAAATCGCTGGATATCACCATTGGCGATGCTTGTCGGGCAGACACCATTCCGGGTTCGGCGGTGCGTATTGGCGGGAACGATGTGGGCGATTATGTGGCCATTCCACCGCTGGGTTTGAGCACCAACAACCTCACCATTTCTGCCTGGATCAAACCGGATGGTATTCAGCCGGAGTACAGCGCCATTTTTATGCATGATGGACAAACTGCTGGCTTCAATTTCCGCCCGGGCGACAACTCACTGGGCTATCACTGGCCGGGAGGCGCCTGGTGGTGGAACAGTGGTCTGATTGCGCCTTCCGGCGAATGGAGCCATGTAGCGATGGTGGTAGAGCCCAGTGGTGTAACCTTGTATTTGAATGGCAGACCTTCCAAACATACCTTTAACGCACCTGCTGTGAACTTTGATTCCGGCAACCGACTGGGTAATTACCAGGGTTGGGGTGGCCGTTATGTGAAAGGCTCGCTGGATGAGGTTTGCGTGTTCGACAGGGCATTGACACAGAACGAAATACGCGAGTTGATGCACCTTACCAAGGTGCCGGCGGAGCAGCCCAATTTGTTGAGTTATTACCAGTTCAATGAAAGTTCCGGCCTCGCGCTCGACCGCGTGGGTGTGCGCCACGGCTCGCTGGTGGGTCCTACAGTAAAACGGGAAAAATCTACAGCGCCTGTTGGGAAAGGCGTAAGTAAACGCCTGAATGTGGCAACGGGTAAAAAGCGTTACACCTTCGATGGCACGGGGCTGACCCTTGTGTTTCCTGCCTCAGGCGCTTATCCGAATGGCGAGGTGGTGGTATCCCGCCTGGTGGTATCTCCGGATACCCTGCCGAATAGTTTGTATCAATCCAGTGTGGGCTACTGGATACTTCAGAACTATGGCTCAAATGCCACGTTTGTAGCCCCCTCGGAAATCTGGTTCAGCGGTATAGGCGCCATGCCGGCCGATTTGCCGGCTGCGGATTGCAAAATCTGGCGTCGCGGTCCGGTAGCGCACGGGTTCAATTGGCAAAACTTAGATGCTGCAGATGTGCTCAATGAGGGCCCTCAGGCCAGTTTGGGTTTCACCAGCAACAACCAGCTCAAAACAGCCGGCCAATATTGGCTGGAATTGCCGGGAGTAGTGGCCACCAAGCCCGGCCAGTTTGAGGCCCCGGTTTTACCAACGTTCACCAAATCAACCATGGCATTGCCCTACCCCAACCCGGTATCGGAAGGAGGCGCCTTAAATCTCCCAGTTTCTGATTCCAGCCAACACATTCTACGTTTGTTCGACGCCAAAGGCAATCAGGTTCGGGTGTTCAGATTTTCAGAAAATACCGTGGTAACCCTGCAGGGCATGAGCAAAGGCATGTATGCGTACCGGTTGGAAAATGGAACAGAAATGCGGTTTGGGAAGTTGGTGGTAGGGGAATAGGAGGGGTTTGAAGGGTTTGATGAGTTTGAAGTGGGGACCTCTTGCGAGTTCCTGTGCGCGTGTATGGCGGTCGTTATTGTGTTACAAAGGTTGGACCTCTTGCGAGGTCCTGTGCGTGTGTGTGGCGGTCGTTATTGTGTTACAAAGGTTGGACCTCTTGCGAGGTCCTGTGCGTGTGTATGGCGGTCGTTATTGTGCTACAAAGGTTGGACCTCTTGCGAGGTCCTGTGCGCGTGTGTGGCGGTCGTTTTTGTGCTACAAAGGTTGGACCTCTTGCGAGGTCCTTATTCTGCTACACCACCAAATTTGTTAATAGTTCACGATTTTTCTATAAAAAGGCATACTATTAGTCTTTTTTAATGTCCTTTACTACTGTTATTTTTAGAAAACCAAGCTAAAACCATTTTCATGAAACAATCTTGCTCCATTTCAGCGTTATGTTTAGCGCTTTGCCTTTCCTTTTCTTCGCTCAACGCGCAAAACCGGATTTCCGGAACTTTATTGGATTCACAAGGAGAACCGGTTGCAGCAGCAAATGTATTGTTGCTGACAGCAAACGATAGCTCACTGATATTCAGTATGTTAAGCGGAGAGCACGGTGAGTTTCTGTTCAATGACTTTCCTGCGGGCCGGTACCTCCTCGGCTTCTATATGATTGGCTTTGAAAAGAGCTATTCTATACCTTTTGATATTGGACTCACGACTTCGGAATTTAAGTTGGGCAATGTTGTTATGCAGGAAAGTTCTTCCTTACTGGAAGAGGTGTCGGTGGTAGCCAAACGTCCTTTCCTGGAACAAAAAATTGATCGTACCGTGATCAATGTGGCCAACACAATTACGAATGCCGGCGGAACCGCTCTTCAGGTGTTGCAACGCTCGCCTGGGGTACAGGTAAATGCCTTGAGTAAAACCATCTCTTTAGCTGGAAAACAAGGCGTGGTGCTGATGATCAACGGAAAAATATCCAGACTCCCTGCCGATGCGGTGGTTGATCTGCTGTCAGGTATGAATTCCGATAATATCGATCATATTGAGCTTATTCACACGCCTCCGGCCAATTTTGAGGCGGAAGGAAATGCCGGCATCATCAATATTGTGCTCAAAACAAATGACAATCAGGGTCTAAGCGGCGGGTACAGCGCCAATGCAGGGTATGGATTCGGGCCCAAATATGGCGGTAGTGGCTACCTTAATTTCCGCCGGAAAAAAATGAACTGGTACGCAGGTTATGAACATATGTTCAACCTTAATCCTCAGGTATTTACCAATTACCGGGGGGTACAGCAGAACAATCAGTTTCTGGAAACGGAAACGTACAGCGACCGTCCTCATACGCCTTTTACTTCCCAAAATGCCCGGTTAGGCGCCGATTTCCAGCTTTCCCCAAAAACAGTAGTGGGTGTACTGGGTACTTTTTTTGATAGTGACTGGTATATGGAGGCGGTTAATCATGTGCGATATGCTACCAATGGTCAAACAACAGGTCAGTTAAAAATGCCCAATATTGAAACCAACCACAACCGATCCTTCAGCACTAATGTTAACCTGCTCCATCAGTTTGGTAAAAGTCAGTCGCTCAACCTTGATTTGGATTATGTAGATTATAAAATCAATAATCCAAGCGAATATGATGTGCGTGATGTGGATGCCCAGGGCGCAGAAAACAGCCTTTACAAGCTGCGTATCGATAAAAAAACACCCATACAGGTAGGCGTAGCCAAGGCTGACTATACAACCAACATCGGAGAAAAAGGAAAATTGGAAACAGGCGTCAAACTTACCCTGTTGCGATTTGAAAACGATGTGCAGGTAGACAGCTTGCCCGCATTACAACAGGAATGGGTGGTGCTTCCCGATTTTACCTCTCTGTTTACATTAAAAGAAGAAGTAGCAGGCGCTTACATGAGTTATTCCACCAAATTTGGCGAAAAAATAGACTTCAAAGCCGGGCTCCGTTATGAATACACCAGTTCTAATCTTGGATCTGTAGAAATGCCCAATGTAGTGGACCGTCAATACGGTTCCTGGTTTCCAAGTGTATTCCTTTCCCATCGGATTTCTGAAAAGCAACAACTCAATCTTTCCTACAGCCGTCGTATAAGCCGACCACAAATTCGGCGGCTGGCGCCCTGGCTGATTTTTTCTGATCCTACCACATTTGAAGGCGGAAATCCGGCTTTACAACCCTCTTTTAACAACAGCATTAATCTTCAGTATTCCATTAATTCCTGGAATGTAGGCTTGAGCTATAGCATTGAAAATCAGCCCATGCGCTCTTTTCCGAATGTAGACCGCGTCAAGAACCGGCAGTTCAATTCATACCTAAATTTCGACCTTGAAACGGTACTCAGCGCCAATGTGTACAAAACTTTCCAACCCGTTACCTGGTGGAATGTTTCTGCAAATGGTTATGTAAACCACGTGCAATTGGATTTTACCAATGAAGGGAAATCATTGCAGATAGAAAGCCTCAACTATGGCTTTGGACTGAATAACAGCTTTAAACTCCCTAAAAAATTTGCCCTGGAAATTACCGGCAATTATGATGCGCCAAGCTATTGGGGATTAGCCAAATGGAGAGCCACTGGTTCGCTGAACATTGCCCTGGAAAAAAACATGGGCGACAAATGGGGTAAAATCCGGCTGGCAGCCACGGATCTGTTCCTCAGTTCCAATTGGTTTGGAACAGCGGATCAACCGGAAATTCAATTATTGGTAGAGTCGTCCTATCAAATGGCGGAGCGCACTTTTATGCTTTCCTGGACCAATACTTTTGGGAACAAAAAGCTGAAATCTGCCAGAAACAGACAAACCGGTGCAGCAGAAGAGATGAGGCGGTTGTAGGTGGAGTAAGTGCTTGAATCCCCTACCTTTGCCGCATGGTTCAAATCACCACAAACATCGCCGATGCGGTTGCCTGCCTGAACCGGGAAGAGGTGATTGGCTTTCCTACCGAAACCGTGTATGGCCTGGCAGGAAATGTATTCAGTGAAAAGGCTGTGAAGAAGATTTTTGAGATGAAACAACGGCCTTTTTACAACCCGCTTATTGTCCATATCGGCCAAACAGAAACCGTAGAACAAATTGCCCAAAACATCCCTGAGCAAGCCTACCAACTGATCGCTGCTTTTTGGCCCGGACCACTTACGCTGGTACTCGATCGTCAACCAGGAATACCGGATCTGATTACCGGAGGTAAAAACACCGTGGCGGTGCGGATGCCCAACCACCCCCTGGCCCTGGCCCTGCTGTCCGCGCTCAAATACCCTTTGGCCGCGCCCAGTGCCAATCCTTTTGGTTCCATCAGCCCTACCACGGCACAACATGTAGCCGATTATTTCCGGGAAAAACTGGAGCTGGTACTCGATGGCGGCCCTTGCGCACGCGGGGTTGAATCTACTATTGTTGGTTTTCCTGAAGGTGTCCCTACCCTATACCGACATGGCTCCATCCCCGCCGAAGACATTGAATCGGTGCTCGGCGAACTGGCCTATGTTACCCGCAAAGAACATGCTCCGGATGCTCCGGGGATGCTTACCCGACATTACGCTCCGGCCACCCGA
>JAEUUS010000601.1 GCA_016787545.1 Saprospiraceae bacterium | reverse complement strand
ATTGCCCCAGCCCGCCGGAATGGTGTCCAGGGTAACTCTGGTGCCGCCCGGCATATTGCAGTTGGAGCAACTTACAATGTTGATATCCAATGGGTTATTTTGAAAACCTACTTCCGCAAAGGCGTATGCCGGACAAACCTGGGCGTTCACAGGGTATGCCTGCATCTTGTACCGCCCGGCAAAGTTTGCCTGAAACGACTGGTTGAAAAAGGATTGACCTTCCGGACCTTCCCAGGAGGGCCACTGGTATTGCACTCCGTTTGGGTCGGGAGTAAGGAAGGCCGTTACCATTACCTGGGAATTGGGGTTGCTGCAGTCAATTTTGCCCTGCACCCAGGTGTTCATTTCAAAGGCCGGCAACACCTCAAAATCGCGCGTAGCCTGTACGGTGCAGCCGCCCGGGCCGGTAATGGTGTACGTTACGGTGTAGGCGCCCGGATTCAGGTTTTCGGCGTCTAAGTATGGATCCCAAAGACTGGTGCCAGGTCCGGTGAATTTTCCCCAGGGGTGGGAAGTATGTATAAGGTCTAATCCGGTGCCCTGGCAAATAGGAGGAATGGGGGCAATGGAAATAACGGAATCGCAAATGCCCTGAGCGGAAAGCGTGCCTGATAACAGGAGTGTTAGGATAAGGGTAGTTGTGTGCTTCATAGGAAAGGATTTTGAAGGTAAGAGCCTGAGCGGCGAAAAAACGCTTCTTTGAAAAGGAGATTTTGGTGGGATTTTAACAGATGGTAGGGTTTTGCACAGATTTTACACAGATTAGGTGCACAGATTTTACACGAATTTTTTTGGTAAGTTGTTGATTATCAAGGTTAATATTTTTTATAACGTAAAAATACGTTATAAAACTAAAAAAATAGTTGTAAAACTAAAAAATAGGCTACATCTTTGTGCCGTTAGAAATTTAAACACAAGATACTACTTAGTGCTATGCAATGTAAAGGATTCCGGTTTCTGCTTTGGGGGCTGTTGTTGATGGTTTACCCTGACATAAGTTGGGCACAAAAAAGCCAGCTTCCTCCAAGACCCAATATGGATTTGTTCCATTATGCCAATACCACGTTATTGACGGTGGGTTACGAAGCGGCCATTGACTCTCTTTTGGCGCAGGCCCCAAATTTTACTTCAGATTCTGCCTCCATGCAGGATAAAGGCATGTATTATCAGGCGGCTATGACGTATGCGTCTTTTGCAGGAAGGCATTCCCTGGCACTCGGATTTGAGCTCAAGGCATTTGGTAAACGCAAATCGGAGCCGGCTAAACTGAGTGGCAAAGTGGAAGTGGTGCCGGCTGGTCAGTACCTTATTTCAAAGTATGGGCAGGAGCCTGTAATCATGTTTAATGAGGCGCACAGCAGAGGACAAAACAGGGCTTTTTTTCGCTCCATATTGCCTGCATTGTATGAAAAAGGATTTCGGAGTCTGGCCATTGAAACCCTTGATTATAAAGATACTTTACTACAAAAACGCGGATATCCGTTACAATCAAGTGGTTATTACACCCGAGAGGCCGCTTTTGGGGAACTGATCCGTGAGGCTGTTTTACTGGGATTTGAACTCTTTCCATATGAGGATACCTCCTGGGTAAAAGACGATCCCAGATCCTTTATGGAACAAGTTAATGGCCGGGAAAAAGCACAGGCAGATCATCTGGCAGATTACCTGAAGAAACACCCGGGTACGAAAATGATTGTGTTGGCCGGGCATGATCATATTCATAAATCCAGCAGGGATGAGTGGGTGAAAATGGGCGAGCGTCTGTGTAAAATACTGGGGCGGGATATACCTTCTGTGGAATGTACCGTGATGCAGGAGCAGGCAGAAAAAAGCCGGGAGCATCCGGTGTATCAGGCCGTGCTGGATTCTTTTCAGATCAGTCAGCCAATGGTATTGCTGCAAAACGATACGACCTTTTATTGGGCGTATAAGTCGGGTGTAGTAGATGTTTCGGTGCTGATGCCGCGAACGAATGACGACCTTGGTTATCCGGACTGGATGAAAGCTTCGGAAACTAACCACACAGTGCTTAAATTGCCTTTGAAAGTGGCAAATTCTGGTCGCTTACTACATATTTACCGGCAGGAGGAATGGGATAAACATGGAGGTCAGGCGGTTCCGGTGATGCACATAGATTTGAATAAAAAGGCGCAGAAGCTGGATCTATACCTGAAAAAAGGCTCCTATCGGGCCATTATTGCCGATGGTTATAGCCGAACATGGTTCAACAAAAAGTTCAAGGTGAAATAAACAAGATTGGTATGCAAAAACTGACTAAAGCGGAAGAAGAAGTGATGCAACTCATCTGGGATGCCGGACGAGGCACGGTGAGCGAGTTTCTGGAGTGCT
>JAEUUS010000711.1 GCA_016787545.1 Saprospiraceae bacterium | reverse complement strand
CACTTTGAGTGAGACTCTCAGTTTGGAAAACCCTCCGCGCCTCTCCGCCTCCGCGGTAAAAACTAACCTTTGCGCCGAAAAGCGCTCTCATACAACTGAACCCAGTCTTCTGCATTCATCTTTTCCATCAATTGTCCGATGAGTTCGAAAGGGATGTCGTTAACTTTTTTAAAACGAACGCAACTTTTACCCATATCCAGTTTGGCTTTGCTGTGTTTGGGAAACTCCTGAACAAACCAATCCAGTAATGCAGGATTAGCATACATGCCCATATGGTAAAAGGCCAGAAAGTTCTTTTGTGCAGCAATACTCACAAAAGGAAGCGGCAGTTTCGGGTCGCAGTGGTAACCAGAAGGGTAAATACTGTGTGGTACCACATAACCGATCATGCCATAGCTCATTTCTTCCCGGAAATCAGCGGGTATATGTGTTGCGATGGTGTCCCGCAGCTTGGAAAAAGCGTCTCTACGCGCCTCATCAACAGCTTGCACGTATTCAGAAGGTGTGTTTGCCGAATAAGTCATATAAAGTTATTTTTTTACATCCAACGCATCCCTTAGTCCATTTCCAATCAGGTTAAATGCGAGTACGGTGAATGCAATCGTGAGTGCTGGCGCCAGGGCGAGAAAAGGTTTCCCGCTGAGGGCATAACCATAGTTTTCATTTAACAAGTTTCCCCAGGATGGTGCAGGCGGCTGGACACCAAATCCCAGGTAACTGAGTCCGGATTCCAGTAAGATGGCAGTGGCAAAATTGCCTGCAGTTAAAACCATTAAGGGCCCCATTAAATTGGGTAAAATATGCTTGAAAAGGATGCTTTTGTGACCAATTCCCATGCTTTTTGCTGCTTCAACAAAAGCTAATTGCTTCAGGACCAATACTTGACCACGAACCACCCTTGCTACATCCACCCACATGGTAAGGCCAACCGCCAAAAAAATGATTCCAATGCCTCGTCCCAAGGCGAGTACTACTGCAAACACCAACAATAAAGTAGGTATAGACCATACAGTATTAATAACAAGCATGACAAGATCGTCGGTTTTTCCTCCCAGATATCCACCCAGGGCGCCAAGAATTACCCCTAAAGTTAAGGAAATTACTACTGCAATGAAACCAACCGTCAGAGATACCCGGAATCCAAGAATCAGGCGACTCAGCATACAACGTCCATATTTATCCGTTCCAAGCCAGCGTATTTGATAAGTAGGCGTTCCGGATTCCAGTTGAGTCAAAGCGATAGTTTTCCAGGCTTCGGCGGAGCCATATGACTGAAAAAGCAGTGAGTCGCCTTTTAACCGGGTTTCTGGTTGATGTAATGCAATGTGTTTGTAAGTCAGCGGCTTGCCGTTTATTAAAAAGTCAGCAAATGAGATGTCTTCCTGAGTTTTATCCAGTTTTTGTTTTAAAAAATACATCCGAAAACCAGGTGCGCTAAGCGCTGTTTCAGGTATTTGAGCATTGGCATTGGGGGAATGGTCCGGGGCGATCCAATAACCCGTAAAGGCGATCAATATAGCCATGCAAATAAACCATAAGCCAGCATATGCTGGTCGGTTTTGCCTGAATCGGCTCCACGTTTTTGCCCATTCTGAACGGGATTCCATGGCCGAAATATCTTACAATTTTACCACTTTCCGAACTACCCGACCCCGGTCTGTATCCACTGCAATATAATAAATCCCCGGAGTAGCCGGAAGCTGGAGTGGCATTTTACTGGAAGATGGCTTCAAGGTTGACTGATGGTTTCCGGCCGAGTTCCATACATCTATCTTAAGTAAGCGCGCATTGCCATTCACGGTTATATCAATTTTGCCATCGGTACTTAATGTTGGCGCAATGGTTACAATCGACTCAACAACAGCTTGTTGAACGGAAACGGATGAGACAAATACCGAATCCAGCCTGGCTTCAGCAATCAGAGTAGGCGACAAATCTGCCTGCTCATACATGGTTTTGAATGCATCGATTTCCGGTGAGGAGAAAGCGAAAATAGGGTCCATCCATTTGGGGGGCAGACTTTGGTACCATACGTTCGCCTTTATGTTGAGCTGGCCGGTAAATTGTTGATTTGGAATTTTAAAATGCAGGATATCTGCACCAGAGCCTTCGGATTGATTCTCAAAACGGTTAAAATCCTGATCGTTACCCAACCCAACTATTTTCGTGGTATCGTATGCCGGATCAGACGTGGTAAACCCCTGAGGAGTAAGTCGATTATCCTTTATAGCCATGAAGCAACGCTCCAGTACATTAGTGAAGTTGCCCCAAATATCTACAGGTACCATTTCGTAAATCTGCACCTGGTCTTCACTGGAAATAACGGAGTGGTGTGGCTCAAAATTGGCATTTTCGCCTGCAATGGTATAATCAGGATTCATTTTTCCTGAGTGAAAAAGGGTTTGACCATCCGTCGTTTTTACCTCAAATTCAACCCATGCCCTTCGTGCTGGGTAACCGGATGGGAATTTATGACCAGCTTTGTTCTGTAATCGCAAGGAAAAATGCATGGAATCGCCAGAAGCATCTTCCACTTTGAGCGACAAATCAAGGGTTTTCTGCTGCAGCATACGCAACGTTGCGGAAATAGTGCTGTCAAAATGTGATGCTTCGGCATCAATACCCAGAGTTTCCCGGTTTTCCTTCATCAATTTGAGCATCGAAACATTGGCGCCTGCCAATTCGTGCAAGCCGAAAGGAAATTTCGCAAAGAGGAACAGGTAGTTGGCTGAAATCACCACTGGGTCAGGAATTTGAGCCATATGGCAACTTTGGCAACTGATATTATCATGTGTTTCATCGTACCTGCTGTTCAGCCATTCATGATAGGTAGCCTGTTCAACAAACGTATTGCCGGTGTTATTTCCGTTCAGGTCAACACTGTTGGTAAGGAGGGTATGGCAGCCGGCACAAAGTCCTGCATTTCCAATATGTTCCCCAAATTCCGGGGTGACGCCTACAAAATTGTTCATGGGAGGGATAAACACGAACTTGTATGGCCCATAAGCTACCCGGATATAATTGGTATCATAATGCAAAGCGCCCGAGTGCAATGTACCGATTCCTTTGGGCGATTGGGCATGGCAAGCCTGGCATGTAACGCCATCCAGACCTAATGAGTCGGTATATAAATCGGCAAGAACATAATGTGGTTGCTGCGCTTTGAGTTTAGCCTGATAATGGCCCGCAGGAGCATGACAGGAAGTGCATTTATCCTGTAGTTCCAGGCTATGTGCCGGGTTCACGAGCATTTCATGACTCACCTTTGCACGCCAAAAAGGGTCGCGAGCGCTATTGGCCATCATGGTACTGCGCCAGTCATCATAGATATTCACATCCTCCCCGGTTGAGGTCACAAACGCAATCATGTTGGGATCGTGACCATGGCACCCATTACAGGATTTTGAGGTTGGGAAAAGGATGTTTGAATCAATAATGCCCCTGACAGGGTCTGTTTCACCAAAGCGAGGACTATGCCCGTGGCCGGAATTTATTTGCAGTTGCCGGAATGAAGCAAGTTCTGCTTCGGAATGGAATTTGGCTGGTTGATTATCAATGGGAATCAGAGAAAGGGATGCGATAATGGGCGGCGCCAATAAGGCCAGCAATGTCGTTTTTTTCATGGTAGTGACCATCGGATTTCAAAGGACGAAAGTCGATAGTTTCCCTGAAGTCCAGCCAATAAAGTTTGTCGCCAGGCGACGCATTTCTTTAGAGGATGTTGGGCAAAAAAAAAGCCACCCCTTTCGGAGTGGCCTTATCTAAACCTAAATCATCCTGTATGCAAAGAAAATCAGGCCGTTACAACAGAGTTGAACGTGCCGAACGGCGTAGGAACATAAGCTTCTGCAGCCCAGTCATTTTCCCATTTTTCGCCGTTAATGAGGAAGCGATATTCGTATGAACGTCCTTTTTCCAATTCAACGGCTGTTTTGAAAGAGCCGTCTTTTTGTTTGGTCAGAATTACGCCATTCTGCCAGTTATTAAAATCACCAAAAACAGCCACAGTTTCAGCGTTTTGTACAGCTTCTTTAGGAAGTGTAAAGGTTACTTTAGCATTTTTGGCTACTGGTGCAACTGCTTTCGTAGCGGCAGGTTTCACTGCTTTTGGCGCTTTAGCTGCCGGAGCTGCTTTCGTTTCAGCAACCGGAGTAGTTTTTACAGCTTTAACAGCCTTTTTATCAACAACCGGAGTTGCTTTTGCGGTTTTTTCTGCTTTGGTGGTTTTTTCGGCCACTGCTTTTGGGGTGGATTGTTTTTTCGTTGCCATAATAGTTGGGTACTAAGTTTTAGGAATTGGGGTCCTTAGTGTAAATTTAACGCAAAGGTACGACGATTTTTGCGAATAGCCAATTTTTCAAATTATTATTCTGTCATGATCGTGTTAATTTTTGCATTAACGAATTATATTTGCTGTTGGATGGTTTTTAGGAATATTGCTCACTTTGTTTAGCGAATGTCCAAACCTTCTTCTATCTTGTTTGCCAGAAAAATCCCTGATGGAGCAGATTATTAGATAAAATAGCGTCATTTCAACAGAATTTCTGTAAACTTTTTATAGTTTCTACAATCTGCTGGGTGTATCGTATTGGTCTTGTCTATCTTTGCCCCGCTCCCAAGCTGCCATTTACCTTCAACTGCTTGCCGCTTTGGCAGGTGCTTACTATTCAACATACCATGTCCAAATTGCTCTCTGGAAAAAAAGGAATCATCTCCGGCGCACTCAACAGCGAAAGTATTGCCTGGAAAGTAGCAGAACGCTGCGTGGAAGAAGGTGCACAAATTGTGCTCACCAATGCGCCGGTTGCCATGCGTATGGGCGAAATCAATGCCCTTTCTGAAAAATGCAACGCCCCGGTGATAGGTGCGGATGCAACCTCCATGGAAGACCTTGAAAAACTGTTCACGGATTCCATGAATCACTTTGGTGGAAAAGTGGACTTTGTGCTGCACTCCATTGGCATGTCGGTAAACGTTCGTAAAGGGAAATCCTATACAGATATTAACCATGAGTGGATGCAAAAAACCTTTGATGTGAGCGCCATTTCATTTCATAAAATGATGCAAACTATTTGGAAACTGGATGCTGTCAATGATTGGGGAAGCATCGTTGCCCTCAGCTATATTGCAGCACAGCGCGTATTCCCTGACTATTCAGAAATGGCAGAATCCAAAGCCCTGCTGGAGTCTTTCGCACGGTCTTTCGGTTATCATCTTGGCACTGCCAAAAACGTTCGGGTGAATACTATCAGTCAATCGCCTACTATGACAACGGCCGGGCAGGGTGTAAAAGGGTTCCATGACTTCTTTAACTATGCTGATAAAATGTCGCCGCTTGGCAACGCACCTGCGGAAGATTGCGCCAATTACTGTGTGGCCTTGTTCAGCGACTATACTCGTTATGTTACCATGCAGAACCTGTATCACGATGGTGGATTCTCCACAATGGGGATGAACCCTGCGCTGATTGGTTAATGACACAAAATCCCACAAGCCCATTGGGCGAAACCGGCACATGATGCAGGCATTAGCCGCTTTGCTTTTTCCTTTCCGCCTCACTCCGTTGCATGGCAATGGAGTGAGGCGTGCTGTATGCGTGTTTTCAGCGTTTTTACTTTTTACCACAGTTGTTTCTGCACAACAAGCAGCTAGCGCTACTACCCGGCCAGTCAGGCAGCCTGATGAGCCATTATTAATCACATTTGCACTTACTCCCGAACGATCGCAACCGCTAGCCGACAGTTTACCTGATCAGCAGTTTCGAATGTACGATCCAGCCAGGAAACACCCGGTTGATTATGGAACCCTGGGGAACCTGGGTGCTGCGGCGCGTCCGATGTTATTCCAGCTTCCCAATCAGTTGGGTTTTAATGTGGGTGTTCAGGCGTTCGATTTGTATATGTTGCATCCCGAACAGCTTGGTTTTTACCGCAATACCCGCACTTTTAGCGATGTGTTTTTCTCCCAGGGGCGAAATCAATTTGAAACCAATTTGAATGCCCGATTTGCCAGAACCTTTGAGGGTGGAATCAATTTTTCGCTGGAATACCGCAGTTTGAATAATTTGGGCCAATACCGATATCAAAGAGCCAAGCACAATGCGCTGGCTGCCGGTTTTTGGGTGCCGGTAGGAAAGCGGTATCAGGGTTTTTTCATATTTACCCGGAATGTGGCCAGACATCAGGATAATGGCGGAATTGTATCCGACACTGTTTTTGGCGATGGACAGTTTGCCGGACCGATTGCAGCCGAGGTTCTGCTGCCCCGGGAAGCTGCAACATCCCGATTGGATGATCAGTCGGTGCAACTTACTCAGCATTTGTTATTAGCCGGGAAAAGCGACGAGGGAAAAAGAACACTGCGTGCTACACATACCATTGGCTGGAACCAGCAGAAATACAAATTTGCAGATCAAGGCTCCACGGCAGATGGTTTGGGAGAAGATGCGGCATTTTTTGAACCCTTTTTTCTGGTTGATAACAGAGGTCTCCGTCACTTTCTCCAGGTTGATCGGATAGACAACTCCTTTACACTCAATACTTTCAAAACCAAAAAGGCAGGAAAACCTTCCGACTTGTTAGCCGTAGGGTTATCTCATGCTTATTTTAAGGTAAATCAGGAACCCAGGTCTTTCCGCTATTCCAATTTGTTTCTTACAGGCCAGTTAGCCATCACACCATCCGAGCGTTTTTCTTTTACGGCGCAAGGAGCCTTGGGGATGTTGAACAATATAGGAGAGTATCAATTGAAAGGCGCGCTCAAGTTAGGTTTAGGTAAAGCAGGCATTCTGATGGCCGGATTACAAAGTCAAATACGGCCTCCTGGGTTGCTTTTTGATCAATTGTATGTGAGCAAACGGCAAATTTGGGATAACGATTTCGCTAAACCCATCGAAAATACCCTTTATGCTTCTTATGAACTTCCCGTTATAGGTTTTCGTGCAACTGCACGGGCGCATGTAGTAAACAACTACCTCTACTTTGATCAGAATGCCTTGCCGGCTCAAACAACTGCTCCATTGCAGGTGAGTCAGTTGATGCTGGAAGAAAATTTTCACCTGGGTAAGGTTCATTTTGATAATACGATAGCGCTTCAGCAACCCAACCGTGAGGATGTTTTTCGTTTGCCAAAATGGTTCTCCAAAAACAGTGTGTATTTTTCCGGAAAAGTGTTCAAGCGGCGGATGCAATTAGATGCCGGCGCAGATTTCAGAATCAATGCCGAGTTTCGGCCTGAAGGGTATCATCCGCTCAGCTGGCAATTTCACTTGCAAGACGAGCTTACCCAAAAGCCCTATCCCTGGTTGGATCTGTTTATGGCCTTTAAAGTCCAGTCTTTCAGAGGGTTTATCCGATATGAAAACTGCTACACCTGGCTGGATAAAACCAAAGTATTCTACCAAACCTCCAGACATGCATTACCTTTCGGGGCATTGCGTTTTGGTATTGCCTGGAGATTTCTTGACGACAATTCGCTCTCAGATCAGGACAAACAAAATCAAGGTGGCGCCAATAATCCTGCCAGTTCTCCATTTGCACCCCGAGGATCTAATTGAACCTCCAATTACTTTCATAGAATATCTCGCATATGCACTATTGGTGCAACAGCCTAAAAAAGGTGTTCCTTTGTGTTCAAATTTTGAATTTCCATGAAAATATCAGTGTTTACCCTTTCAAAAGTACTTTTCTCAATACTGTTTCTTTGCCTTGCCGGTTCCTTGTTTGCTCAGCCTGGGAAAGATTATAAAGTAGCCTCCATTGGTTTTTATAACCTGGAAAATCTGTTTGATACCATTGATTCGCCAACGACCAATGATGCGGATTTTCTGCCTCAGGGCAGGCTATACTGGAATACAGAGAAATACTTGTCCAAACTTGGCAACATGTCTAAGGTAATCAGCCAGTTAGGCACCGAGTTGTCGCCAGATGGCGTAGTATTATTAGGTGTTTCTGAAATAGAAAACCGCAAAGTGCTGGAGGATCTCGCTGCACAACCAGATCTGATGGCCCGGAAGTACCAAATAGTGCATTATGAGTCTCCTGACGAACGCGGGGTAGATGTTGCCTTGATGTATCAGCCCAAGTATTTTCAGGTATTGGGGAGTTTGGCAGCGCCGGTACCTCTCAAGGATCCCAAAACAGGTGTGGTAGATTATACGAGGGATATCTTGTATGTTGCCGGCTTATTTGATGGAGAGCCTATCCATGTTATGGTGGGGCACTGGCCATCCCGCAGGGGCGGAGAAGCAGGCTCTGGATGGATGCGTGCAGCAGCAGCATCCGTTTGTAAACACCTCTCAGACAGTATCAAAACCCAGGATCCGAATGCCAAAATTGTGGTAATGGGTGATTTGAATGATGATCCCGACAATAAGAGTGTGGCGCAGGTGCTTAAGGCTCGTCGCAGCGCAGACAATCTGGAACCGGATGAATTGTATAATCCGATGTACGATCTGTACAAGGAAGGAAATGGCACCCTGGCATACAAGGATTCCTGGGATTTGTTCGATCAGATGATTGTTTCGAAAGGTTTTGTGAACAAACCGATTGGCGGATGGCAATTATACAAGGCCCATGTATTCCGACAGCCCTGGCTGCTGCAAACTGAAGGGGCGTTTCGGGGATATCCTTTCCGAACCTTTGTTGGTGATATTTTTATTAATGGATACAGCGACCATTTGCCGGTTTACCTGTATTTCCTGAAGCGAAAATAACCACTGTCTATGGATTTCTTCTTTGCTACCCTGTTCTCCCTGTTTTCCATTGTGGATCCACCGGGAGCTATTCCGGTTTATGTGGCACTCACCAGCGACCGGCCTTTGCCGGAACGCAATAAGATTGCACTGCAAACCAGTTTCTATTTCCTGCTTATCCTGCTGGCTTTTTTTATTGCCGGAAATTACATCCTTTCATTTTTCGGGCTCACCATACATGCCTTGCGTATAGCAGGAGGTATGACCCTGCTGATCAGCGGTTTTGGCTTGCTTTCCGGTCGCTTTGCCAAACGTAGAGGGTACGACAAAGAGGTTGAAAAACAGGCACAGGAAAACAAGCAGGATATTGCCTTTTCACCCATGGCTATGCCCATGCTATCTGGACCAGGTTCTATCTCTTACCTGATTACCCAGTATAATCAGCACCCGTTGTGGTCTGAACGCTGGCTGATCGGAGCCGCGATTGTGGCTGTGGCTTTTCTGGTCTGGGTTTGTCTCCGTTTAGCGCCGGTTTTGTTCAAGATATTCGGAACTGGTGGCTTGAATGCCATTGCCCGGATTATGGGGTTCATTGTGATTGCCATTGGCGTACAATTCATCGTAGATGGATTGGTGCACCTGGTTATGGAAATGCGTTGATGCTGTAACTACAACCCTATGAATACCGAATTACTTACGCAGGCACAATCCAAGCTGGTGAAATCCCGCGTTACGCTGGATATTGCCGATTTTGACAAAAAAATGCTGTCAAAATTGCCAGGAGGGGCCGTTTTTGTTTGTAATCAGCTCTTGCCCGGCGTTGACGAATGGGTATTGCTGGCTTTGTTGTCAGAGCAGTTTGATCAGGTCAGGATACTTTATCCATATCCTACACCATTGTCCAAATCACTCAAGCCGCATACGCTGCGTCCTTCCCGGAAGAGCCTGGAGGACCGGTGGTTGCGCGTGAATTTTGCCAAACGGCTTGCCAGAAGAGTGAAAAAGGGAAATGTTGTGGGGTTGGCGCTGGATTTTTCCGATAATCCGTTAAGCCATTTGGGAAAAAATCTGGTACGTACTCAAGTGCTTCGTCAGCTGCGCAAATCCGGTCAGCCCGTGGTGCCTATTCATTTGCAGGCCCAGAAAATGCCTGGTGGTTTTTTGCGCAAAGCCATTCCGGGTTTGCCATTCCATTTGAGTTCCGGACCTGTACGCATCAGCGTGCGCGTGGGTAACCTCATTACACCGGAGGATATTGCTATTTTGGGTAAAAACCGGCTTTGGGGCAAATTTTTACAGGCCAAGATTTTTTCCCTGGGCTCAAGTTTTGATGTTCGACCAGAACTGTTTACCCCACAAAAACAAGCGGTGCAGGAGCCTGTGGCTGCGCCGGTAGATCCTGCAATATTAGCAGCTGAGATAAAAGCACTTCCGCCTGAGGCTAAAGTGGCTGAGCGCGGACAGTTTGATGTGCTGGTGGCGCCATTTCAGTTGCTTCCTCATACCATGTTTGAAATTGGCCGACTTCGGGAGTTGACCTTCAGGGCTGCCGGAGAAGGCACAGGGAAGGCGCGTGATATGGATGAACACGATATGTATTACCTGCAGTTGATTATTTGGGATCGGGAGAAGGAGCAGATTGCCGGGGGGTACAGATTGGGTCTGGGGGATCAGATATTTCAACGTTTTGGGGTAAATGGTTTTTACACCCATTCCTTATTCAAGATGAAGCCGGGTTTTTTCCCCATTTTGCAACAATCTGTGGAGTTGGGTCGAACCTATGTGCCGGAGGCTTACCAGAAGCATCGTTTGCCGTTGTTTTTGCTGTGGAAAGGTATATTGCATTTTTTGTTGGCCAATCCGCAGTATCGCTATTTGCTCGGGCCAGTGAGCATCAGTAAAGATTATTCAGAAGCATCCAAAGGGATTATCGTGGAGTTTGTGCGCCGGTTTTTCTTTGATAAAAAGCTTGCCACGCTGGTGGCGCCCAGAAAGGCATTCAGGCCGAACATACGTTCAGTAGATACTAAATTGCTGGCTGAAAACCTGCGGGGAGAGTTTGACGCCCTGGAAAGTTTGATTGAAACCATTGAGCCATCTCATTTCAAGGTGCCGGTGTTGTTCCGTCAGTATTTGCGGCAAAACGCCAGGTTTATTGCCTTTAATGTAGATCCAAATTTCTCCAATTGTCTGGATGGCCTGATGATACTGGATATCGCACAATTGCCTGCAAGTACCATTGAGGCTTTGCAGCAGGAGAAATAAAAAAGCATGTTGCCGGCCATATACACCGGGCAACATGCGCGTTCCAACTATGCGTATCTTGTTTAGTAAACGGAGGAGGTGAGGTCTACACAATCGTGCGTATCTGCGCCGAAAGTCCAGGTAGTTACCACATTGGTATTGACAGGTGGCTGCCAGTCGAAGTAGTTTAAACCTGCTGTTACGATGGCCCAGTCGCGATTAATATTTACCCGCTTATACTGAAGATCGTACCCGATACCGCAGTTCCCGCTTACCCATCCACCTAGTATATCCAGATCGTTCATGAAGGTAGCAACACCCCCGGCAATAGGAATCTCATATAACTTGCATGGATCTCCACCAATGCCATTGCTGGCTGTGCCAATGAAATAAAAGCCGTTGCCATCTTTTACCAGGGAAAGTCCTTTCAATATGTATCCGTCATCCGGAACAAAAACACCAACTGGATTAGAGTAATCAGCGTAGTTATTGTTGTTGGCATTGGAAATTTCCACCACTTCGTTGGAATTTTCACGAAGACCATAAAAGTTTTGACTTTCCGGATCAAACTCGAGGTCCGCAACGGTGCCGCCCGGGTCGGTAGACAGGTAGCTGCATTGACCGGTAAGCGGGTTGATTTTAAACAGCGAATTATCGTAAGGACTAGGCAATCCGCTACTTGTACCGGGTCTGCCGGTGGTAATGAAGTATTGCCCCCAATCGGTCAGGCAAATGCCTTTTAAGTTGGTCAGATTGATCACATTGCCAGCTGGGTCTATATAAAAAGCGGCCACATTACTCACGATATTGCTAGAACTCTGATCAATCCCTATAACTCTGCTGTCGTTAAATCCATCAAAATTGGTCACTGCGTAAAACACAGCGGCTCGATCGCCAGCTGGTTGTTGATTGGTTTGATTTTTTTCAGCATGGGGTTTCAGGTTTTCTTTTTGGCAGGCAGTGAAGGTAACCATCAGACCAATGACCAGGCCCAAAGACAGTATTTGTGCTAAAGGTTTCATGACAAAATAAGTGTTGGAGTGAGGAAAGTAATGGCAGAGGCCTTCCCGAACATTCGGTAGGCCCCTGCTGCACGTTTTGATGTCGGGTTTATTGGACGTCTGAAGAAAGGTCTTCAAAGTTTTGGCCATTGCCACCCCAGAAAGCGCTATTGGTTTGTGGAGGGAAGGCATTCACCCAGCCGAAAGAGTTCAAACCCAACCCATTGATGGAATTGCGATTGATCAGCATGGCATTCATGTCGATGTCGAAACCGATACCACAGTGACCCGCTGCGAGGTCAGCTACAGGCAACACAGATGTCTGAAATGTAGCCAGGCCTCCTGTATTCGGTACCGTTAAGATCCGGGCGTTACCACCAGCATTCAGGGTAGCCGCGATGGCAATACGCAAGCCTTGTGCATCGCGAACCATGCTCAAGCCTTTGGTGCGGTAAGTGCCCAGGCCGGTGATGTTGCCTACATTGGCGTAAGTACCCCAGTTGTTGAAGTTGTCATTAATGCTCACCAACTTATTGGAGTTGTTGGCCAAACCGTAAATGGTGTTGTCGTTAGGGTTGTAGTCAATGTCGGAAACAGTGCCAACCTCGGCTGGGCTGTAAGAAATGACACCAGCCTGACCCGTTGCAGGATTTACTTTAATCAACATGTTGCTATAGGCATCCACCACGTTAAAGCCAGTGGTTACGAATACCTGGTCGTTAACGACACAAACACCTTTGAGATCGTCGAGGAAAAAAGGTTGTCCGAGTGCATCCAGTACGTATACTGCAACGGTATTGGTGATATTTCCGGTAGCCGCTTCCATGGTGTGCAGGCGACTAGGGTTGCCTGTAGAGAAAACGGTAATGCCATAGATTTGTTGGGCGCGATCGTTGGCGGTTTGATCTGCAAGATCAGCGCCTGGGATGGAGATCGCTTCTTTTTGACAGGATTGCAGTGCGGCAGCGATGGCAAGGATGCCAAGGAAAAGGAAGAATGAAATACGGTTCATTGCAAAAGAGTTTTTGTGTTAATGATGAAAAGAAAAGTAGTTTTTGTGTTTTCCCTAAGCTCATGGGATTTGCGCGACCCGGGTGTTTTGCGCTTTGATGACACAAAGATGGGGCTGCGTGTTGCCGGGTAAAAAGTACAAATTGGGAGGGCAGTTCTGATGTCATTCAGGTAGTAAAAGGCATAAAAAAGCCCTGAAAACCGGCGTTTGGGCCGATTTTCAGGGCTAAAAAAAAGTACATAAAAAAGGGGGGGATTCTGAAACGGGCGCTTTTTGAGACAAAAAATTAACCCAATTCCCGGGCTTTTTCCAGCAACCAGGCGCGATCTGCCAGCAGTTTTTTCTTGTTAATTCGTTCAATCAGCTGCTGCGAACGCTTTTTGTCCTTGGGTGGCGACTGCGTAAGTTGCAACATGATGTTGAAGAATTCGATGTACATGGTACGCCAATTAGATGGGATTAATTTTGTTGCCGTGCGCTCAAAATATTTCCGGAAAGCGTACATCTTATACAGCAGCAGATCAGACTGCATTTCGTAATAAATCTTCAATTCCAGGCATCGAATGAAGCCTTGGTAGTGCAGGTGCAGGGAGGGGTCGGGGAGGTTGGTAATGGCTTCATCGTACCTTTTCAGGGCGAAAAGGCATAGTGAAAGGTTCATTTGGTAAAAAAACTGGTTGGGGTCCCCGCCGATGATGCGTTTTTTGTATTTTTCTGTGAATTCCAGTGCCCATTCGTATTCTTTGACCCGAATGGCAATGTGGATGATGTTGGTGTAGGCGTGGGAGGCTATTTCGTTGTTGATGAAGAAGAGGCCGCGGTCTAGGTTGTCCAAATTAATTTTATGTAAAACTTCCACAAACTGAGTCCTTCCAGAATTGATAAGTGAGGTGCAAAACGTTCTTAAAAAAGTGTAATATTGAGAGAGTGATTGAAATGAAATCCTTGCTTCATGCTGCTTTAGAGTTTCTAATAAATTGTAGAACATCGAAGGAGTAGGGTCCTCCATTTTTAATGAAGTCTCAATTTTAGTTGCGATTTCAAATAAAGGGTCATCTAAATTCTCTGATGCATTTTGTTCTAATAATTGCTCCAGATCAGGTAAAATCAAGCTTTTTTGAATTAACAAATAGCGATTGACCAGTTCAATGCGATAGTTTGCATAATGCCTGTCTAATGCTTGGATCAATTCAGGAATAAATAAATTTCCATGAAATTGATATTGAAGACTTTGCAATTCATGCTCCTCCTCGGCAATTAAAAAATCCAGTTTATAGCGCTCTAAAGATTGCTCAGAATCTTGACTAATCGAATTTTTAAATTTTGCCAGAAATTGATGTGCCCGATTATCCTGACCATGATCTCTTAACCAGGCTATCCAATCAAGTTGCAGGGTACGTTCATTATTGTCTGTGATATATCGTTTAAATAATAAATAATTACGCAGGATTTTAGTTAATTCTACCATGAGTTTCTCCAGTTTGCCATGGATATGGTTGTGATTTTGAAACACCTTAGAATAAACCACTTCTTTTTTTAGTTGTTCTTCCGAAAAACTTGGACTAGTTGATTGAATGGCATCGAAAAGCAGGTTCAGTTCCTTTGAATTTTTGCTGGAACCTAATGAGAAAATTAAGAATTTGCCAAACTCCTCAAGTTGGTTGGGAGTAAGTGTCTTAATGATCTCAAGCAAATAAGAATTGCTCATATATAGCCTTGGAATAGGGGTGCAAATTTGTACTATTTTTTGAAATACACTCGATGGATCTTTGCAGAAGTTCTAATAAAAAAATGAGTTCGCTATGCAACAAACAAGATTTTTTTTCTTTTTTCTCTTCGTGCTTGGCCTGCTAAACGCATCTGCCACAGTTAGCCCAAATCTCCAAAACAGGATTGATCAAGAGGCGCCTTCAAAATGTAATATTCCCGCACCCAATAACTTTCATGTGATAAAGATGGGTGTAACCGATGCCCGATTGGGTTGGGATTTTCAACCTGATGCAACCGGGGGCTACAGGATTCGAACATACCGTTCAAGTGACCAGTTATTGATCAATACAACGTTGAAAGGGCAAGATCAATTAGAAGCCATTATTGACAATTTGGAACCCGGTACACAATATACTTTTGTCATCAATAGTATCTGTGATGGTGGTGGACACAGTGAAAAAGAAGCAAATATTGACGAAAATACCTTAATTCCGGAGCTTGTAGTTATTGGATATCAAGGTTCGTCTGCAAATCCACTATGTACAGTTCCTGCAGGAGGAGGTTCCTGTCCTTTTTATTTTGCTCCTGGATTGGTAAATCATTTCAGAATTTTTCGAGGAGATGAAGTGGAGGAATTTGGGATTGAATATGTAACGATGCAAAATGGCCTATCTGCATTGCGAGTATTAGTGCCTTTACCTCCTTACAGGAATACCAAATACCATTTTTATTGCGTAGATGAAAACGGAAATGGCCCCTCTGCTTATCTTCCGAGTAATCAAGGCTGTGGAAATGCAAAATTAATTCTAGTTAAGTTTGATGGTAACTCATACCTTAGGTTTAAGGTAATTGGAGGAGCGTCATCCACTGGAATGGTTGAGGTGTACTCCTTTACTTCCCAATGCCCAGTTAATCCAAATAATCCCAATTACGATATCTGTCGTGTTGAATATCAAGGTTTTACTTATTCAAACGAACTCCAAGCCCCAGACCCCTCCTACACCGGTCTGCGCTCCGGCCTGGCCAATACACCAGATTTCGCAGCCGTTGCACCTAACCCGTTCAACGATCGACTGCAGGTATATGTGGATGATCCAACCGCAGAATCCGTTCATTGCCAGTTGTTTAATGTAAACGGGCAAAAAGTGCTGGACCAACAATTCCAGGGCGCGCAGGACACCTACGAACTGATTACAGAAAACCTGGCTAACGGCTTTTACCTCCTTCGTGTGGAAGCCAATGGCATGGTTCAAACCCTGCGGGTGATCAAAGCTGAGTAAAAATCATTGAAATAGCTCGATTTATGGCGTTGTGTCAGAAAGGAAGTTCTCCACCTCCTTTTTGATGCAACGCCCTAAAAGGCTTAGAAGCATTCCGGGTGACAACTCCCCAGCGTGGAAGACGGGCTTATTCGCGCTGGCCCTGATGGTTAACGCCTGCCCAAACACCTAAAATACAACTACTACGTCATGAAATCTCTCCTCCTCCTCTTGGCGGTGGCAGTCGCACTATTGTCGTTGCCATTGCACGCACAATCCCCTTGCGCATGCCTCAACAACGAAACGCTGGATTGCACCCAAACCGATCAGCATCCGGAATCGGTCACCATCAGTGGCAATTCCCTGACTTTCAGGGTCTCGGATAGTCCGCGCTCTCTTGGCATCAATCCCAATGCCCGCTACAAGGCATTCTGGATGTTTGGCGACGGAAATTTTAAATATTACCCGCATGGCGATATGACCGCTGACCTCGCCACGCTTACCCAACCCTATACCTATCACCGAACGGGTACCTACCATGCGGAATCGGTTTTGTCTGAGAAAAAATCGAATGATGAACCACCCGGAACCACGGCACGAATGATTACCGTAACCAGCACTCCGGATCAGGGAACCACGTTTACTACCACTTTGACCGGGGGAAATAATACCCTGGACATGTTGAACAGTGACAAATTTCGCCCGGAATACCCCACAGCGTTTGCAGTGTCCATCCCTGCAGATAATGCCAATAAAGGCATGTATTTTTTCTACAATAGTCGGGCAGAAAATGGTTCTTATGTGCCAGATGATGTCCAGGCTTTTGAAAAAGTGCTTCTGCCGGATTACATCCGATCTGCCAACCTGACTTATACGGAGGGACTGACACGCAATCTTCCGGAAGAAATTGCTGACGGCATATCCAGTCTGTCAGCTAAATTTAAAAACTACATCTATGTGCCGGTGAATGGTACTGCCATCAATAATATGCCAGGTGGGTTTTCCGAATATCGCTTCTTCCCATTCCTCAAAACCATTTGGGAAGATGGCCTCCCTTCTTGTCAGGTAGCGGCCATTTCAGTGGGTAATACTGCACCAAGCGGGTCTTTTTACACCGATGGCAGACTTGCACAACTGACCAATGCAGTAGATAAACTCTTTCCAGGTACAGGCATTAGCAGTAATTTTCAAATTGGATCAAACAGCGGTGGTGCAGTTTATGTCAGGGGTGCCATGGTATTCGACATTCAAATGGTGGGCTCCATTGATCCTAACGAGATTCGGGTAATGGAAGTTGCCGACTTGAAAAATGGATACTATCGAGCCATTTGTAAACTGGAAGCATGCAATAAGGGGCATGTAGCGCAAGACGTGGTTCAGGTCAGTATTAATGACCATAACCACTTGTTTTCTGATTTCAAGCTCCTGAGCAACGACACTATTTCTGCTGTGGCGGAGCATGTGACAAAATCTGGCCTTCACCAGTGGGCATTTGATTGGACTGCACTGCTGGATGATGTGCCCCTGGATGCTGTAAAGGAAAATGGCCACCACATGGAGATGTGCAATGATTTGATGTTTTCCATTGAAACCGACGCCATCGGACTTAAACGTCTGATAGATGGCGATGGACTAGAGCTCTGTACCCGATTTAGTTTGGCTAATACCCGTCATTTGGAAGAATGTGTTTGCAATTTACCGTTGAGGGAGTTGCAGGGGGTGGATTAGCTTTCTTTCTTCACAGTAGTTACTAATTTCAACTCAGCTACTAAACTATGAAACACATCCTTTTCTTTCAAGTATTATTTACACTATTGTCGTTGCCATTGCACGCACAATCCCCTTGCGCATGCCTTAACAACGAAACGCTGGATTGCACCCAAACCGACCAGCATCCGGAATCGGTCACCATCAGTGGCAATTCCCTGACTTTCAGGGTCTCGGATAGTCCGCGCTCTCTTGGCATCAATCCCAATGCCCGCTACAAGGCATTCTGGATCTTTGGCGACGGAAATTTTAAATATTACCCGCACGGCGATATGACCGCTGACCTCGCTACATTGACACAACCATATACCTATCACCGAACGGGTACTTACCATGCTGAGCCGCTTTTGTCTGAAAAGAAATCAAATCGGGAGCCGCCTGCCTATTCGGCTCGGGTAGTCACAGTTACCAGTACTCCTGACCAAGGCACTACCTTTACTACTACCTTAACAGGTGGAAATAATACCCTGGACTTGTTGAACAGTGACAAATTCAGGCCTAAATACCCTACCGGATTTGCCTTGTCGATTCCTGCTGATAATGCCAACAAAGGTGTTTACTTTTTCTACAATAGTCGTGCAGAAAATGGTTCTTATGTGCCGGATGATGTCCAGACTTTAGAAAAAGTGCTTTTGCCGGATTATGTAAGGTCCGCCAATTTAAACTACACGCAAGGGTTGACAAGTAATCTTCCGGATGAACTTGCCAATGGCATATCCAGTCTGACTTCCAAATTCAAGAACTACATCTATTTGCAGGTCAATACTGCCGCCATCAGTAATATGCCAGGTGGGTTTTCAGAGTATCGATTTTTCCCATTCCTCAAAACTATTTGGGAGGAAGGCCTTCCATCTTGTCAGGTAGCGGCCATTTCAGTGGGTAATACTGCACCAAGCGGGTCTTTTTACACCGATGGCAGACTTGCACAACTGACCAATGCTGTAGATAAACTCTTTCCAGGCACAGGCGTTAGCAGTAATTTTCAAATTGGATCAAACAGCGGTGGTGCAGTTTATGTCAGGGGTGCTACGGTATTTGACATCGAAATGTTAGGTGTTATAGACCCCAACGGAATTCGGGTAACGGATGTCAAAGACTTGAAAAACGGATTTTTCAGAGCCACTTGTCAGCTGGAAGCCTGCAATAAGGGGCGCTTGGCGGAAGATTTAGTGTTTGTCACAATTAATGACCACAACCACTTGTTTTCCAACCTGAATGTGCTAAGCAGCGATACTATTTCTACAGTTGTGGAGCAAATCTCAAAATCAGGTGTACACCAATGGATATTTGAGTGGACGGCACTACTTGATGAGGTGCCCTGGGAAGGTGCATTTGATAAAAACCATACTGAAATTTGCAACGATCTTTTCTTTTCAGTTGAAATGAATGCTGAAGGCCTTAAACGCTTGATAGAAGGTGACGGCCTTGAACTTTGCACCCGATTCAGCCTCGCCAACACCCGGCATCCAGAGGAATGCGTATGTAATTCACCTAAGAAGGAATTACAAGGATCGAATTAGAACAGTGAAAACATTCCTTTCTACTGCCACAAACTCAATAACGTCACCCCGGCAATGAACAACAACAGGTAAAATCTGGCCAAACGGCGCTCTTTGCGTATAAGTAATTTGACCGCGCCTTCTTTGGCAGTGACGTTGCCGGCTCGGATAATCTGCAGTAATACCAGCGAAATAATGGCATAACTCAATAGGTAAATCTTGTCCATCAACACCATATAACCGGTATCAGGCAGGGCATCGCTGTAAGATTGCTGCAAAAAAACGGCCGTGAGCAGGGCGCCAATGGGCAATGAAGACCGGGTATCAATGTGCTCCGGGTGGAGGAGTAACGCGCCAATCCCTACCAGCATCACAACCAGCAAGGGTAACAGCATCTTGAGCAAAAAATAACTAAACGGCCGCGCCAGTGTAATTTGAAAGCTCAGGTTGCTGTACCGCTGGGCATTTTCTTCCGGATTGCCAAAATTGGTGCCGTAATCGTGCACCCGGGTGTTCATGGCAAGTCCTTTGTTTTCCCAACCTACGAGGTTCAGGGTATTTCGGATCAGCGCAGCATTCGTATCCGGCAGGTAAATCAACGAATCTGCCGGATGTTCCGGATTCTCAATCTGTATATCAAGGGAATGCCGGTCAAGCGGGAAATGATTCAGGGAGAAAGAGTGAAAAAACCGACCCTCCTTGCGGAAAATCCGGTATTTGGTGCCATCCTTTAGTGTCACCGGGGTGCTATCTCCATCAAATGCCGCATTGTCCATGCTCCATTTTTCAATCGAATTGACAAACTCAATATTGGTTGGGTCAATGTCTCCTTTCCATTTAAACCAGATGTAAAAATCGGCATAAAAGGAATGTTCATCCATGTTCAGTCCGTACAGGTTCATCAGGTAAAAACCTACACGGGCTTCCTGAGGCTGAGCCTGCACGAAGGATGCAAAAAAGAAAAGCAGGAGAGATATGCCGGTTTTGAGCATGTCTGGGATGGATTGTTTTCGCAAATGTAAGGAATGAGGGGAAAACCGCCGAGACGCAGAGAGTTGATACTGTCGGGGTGACTGCCAGTCACCCCGACAGTATCAACTCTCTGCGTCTCGGCAGTAAAAACCTACTTCTTCAACCACTGATCCAGCCAACCAAAAAACTCTTTTTGCCAGAGCATGGAATTTTGTGGTTTGCTCATCCAGTGACCCTCGTCCGGAAAACTCAGGAACCTGGAAGGGATGCCGCGCAACTGGGCTGCCTGGAATGCCTGCATGCCTTCGCCAAAGGGCACCCGGAAATCCAGTTCATTATGGATGACCAAAATGGGTGTATCCCAGTTTTGTACGTATTTATGCGGACTGTCCTGCACATACATGCGCGGGGTGTTTTTTTCCCAATAAGCGCCTTCAAAGTCATGTTGTGGGAACCAAACTTCCTCGGTGGTGCCGTAAAAGCTCTCCAGATTGAACAAACCGCAGTGGGAAATGAATGCTTTAAAGCGTTTGTTGTGGTTGCCAGCCAGCCAGTACACCGCATATCCGCCGAAACTCGCGCCTACCGCGCCCATGCGCGAAGCATCCACAAAGGGCTCCCTGGCGGCAGCATCCGTGGCCGACAAATAATCTTTCATGGCATCTCCCCAGCGCCCGGTAATGGCATCGTTCCAGGCGGCGCCTGAGCCAGGCATACCTCTGCGGCAGGGTGCTACCACCACATACCCCTGAGCGGCCATCAGGGCCAGGTTCCAGCGGTAAGAGAAGAATTGGGAAAGTGCGGATTGTGGCCCGCCCTGGCAGTAAACCAGCGCCGGATACTTCTTGTTTGGATCAAAATTGGGCGGCAATACCATCCAAACGTTCATGTCCTTGCCATCAAAGGTTTTTACCAGGCGACGCTCTACTTTAGGTGGAGCCAGATTTTTCCAGATTTCGTCTGTTACAAAGGTGCGCTGTGAGGCCACACCAGTTTGCATGTTTACGGTATACACCTCGGCCGGATTAACCATGGAAATACGCGTTGTAACAAACTGATTGCCAGCCAGTTTCAAGGCCGTGTAATCGTGCGTGCCGGTAGTAATGCGGCGAATCTTTTTGTCGGCCAGCGTAATTTGATAAATCTGATGGGTAAAGTCTTCGGCGCTGATGAAGTACACCGATTTGCCATCCGGTGCCCAAACAGGGTTGTTGGCTTCGTAAGCCCAGCCAAGGGTGAGCTCATCCCGCTGCTGGGTGCGGGTATCCAACAGCATCAAACGCGGACGATCAGCTTCATAACCCGCTGTAGCCAGGGAGGTCCAGAGCAGGTAATGTCCGTCTGGTGAAAACTGTGGGTCGCGATCATATCCGCGCATATCCTCCGTAAAATTGAGGGTTCTGCCGGAAGAAAGCTCATAAGCGTATAAATCGGAGTTGGTGCTTACCGCTTCTGCTGTGCCGTTGAGTTTGCGACAAGTGTATACGATGAAACGGCCATCCGGGCTCCAGGTGATTTGCTCCATGCCGCCATCTGGTGTGAGTGGGGTATCGAATCGCTCGTTTTGGATGTTTTTAGGCTCTCCTTTGAATTGACCGTTGGCGTATTCCACAAAAAATACGTTGGAATATGCGTAATCATGCCAGCTTTTCCAGTGGCGGTAAAAGAGCCCATCGGTAATTTTAGCGGAGTTTTTAGGCAGATCCGGGTACAGTTCTGCAGGGGTTTTATCCAGTTTTACATCCTTGCAAAACAGCACTTTCCGGCCATCCGGCGAATAATGGAATCCATTGATTTCCAGATCGCTCACCCGTTTGGGCGCGTCGTTGCCGCTCAAGGTGGTTTCATACAACTGACCATCCATCAGGAAGCCCAGCTTTTTTCCTTCAGGATGAAATTCAGCATCGGAGCTGGTTTTTTCAAAATCTGTGAGCCGGCGGGTTTCACCGGAACCCAGGTTGAGCGCATACAGCACACGGGTACCTTTGTTGGCCGCAACATCGTAGCGTTGCACGCCATAAATGGCCCATTGCCCGTCGGGAGAAACACATTCCAGTCCTACCCGGCCCAGTTTCCAGAGCAGTTCGGGGGTGAGTACCGCATTTTGAGCACTGATATTTGTCGCCATCATCGAGAAGAAGCTAACGAGTAAAAGAAGTTGTTTGAGCATAATTGGTGGTGTTTGTGAGAAGGTCCGAACCGAAATGAATGAACATTCAAGTAGGAGCTATTACTTTTAGCCCGCAAAATTCATTTTTTCACATTCATTGTGCGCTATTTAAGATGAAAAAGTACCTCACGGAGTTTATTGGCGTGTTCTTTCTGGTACTTACAGCCGTATTGACAGCCCAGCAGCCGGGTATTGCTCCCATGGCCCCCTGGGCCCTGGCCGGCATTTACATGGTGATGGTTTATGCCGGAGGCGGCATTTCCGGTGGACATTACAATCCTGCGCTGACCCTCGTAGCCCTGATGAATCGGAAAATCAGTCGCGCGGATGCATTGTATTACCTGATGGCCCAGTTGATCGCGGCCTTACTGGCAGCTTCCATTGGCGTGTTTTTGCACGAATGTGGTGGTGGAACTGCCATTGTCAGCCGGATTCAGGAACAAGGCTTGTGTGTGGTGATGGCCGAATTTTTAGGCACTTTTGCCTTTACTTACGCCCTCATGCAGGTTGCTTTTGCGCCATCTGCCGAAGGCAGCGTGCAGCACGGACTAACTGCGGCCATTGCGCTCATGGCCATGTCTTACACGTTTGGCCGACTCTCCGGCGGCATTTTCAACCCAGCCCTTGGCTTTGGCGCCGGCGTGGCGGGTATGATTGCCTGGGAAGATCTCTGGGTATATATTGTTGGTCCGTGTATGGGCGCAGCAGCCGGGGCAACAGTATACCAGTTGTTGCAGGCAAAAGAAGATGATTATTAGTAAATACCTTGAAGTTGCTTTAGCCCAGCATCATTTCCAGATCTGAACGATCCAGGGTTGGAAATTCAGCATCTGTTGCGAACAATTCCCGACCAAGTTTGCGTTTTTGCTCCTGTAACACCAGTATTTTTTCCTCTACCGTATCCCGGGCAATAAATCGCATGGCCGTAACCGGGTGCTCCTGCCCAATGCGGTGAGCGCGTGCAATAGCCTGGTCTTCCCGCGCCGGGTTCCACCAGGGATCCAATATAAACACGTAATCAGCCGCTGTAAGGTTTAAGCCCACGCCGCCGGCGCCCAGGGTCATGAGGAATGCCTGTACGCCCGGATCAGATTGAAAGCGATTCACCGCTTTGGCCCGATCTGGTACGGCAGTTTCGCCGGTGAGCCACACATACGCGCTGCCTTCCGCTTCCAATAGCCGCTTGAAAATTTGCAGATGCTGTTCAAAAGCGCTGAAAAACAACACTTTGTGGCCGGCGCGGCGCACCTGGTCCCATTGAGCCATCACATCGGTGGTTTTACCGCTGTGGCCTTCATAATGGTCATCGGCCAGAAGCGGGTGACAGGCCAGTTGACGTAAACGCATCAAGGCTTGCAGGGCCTGCAGCCTGGTTTTAGGATCGTCGAACAAGGCCAGGATCTGGTTGCGCATGGCAGATTTTACTTCCTCATAGCGTTTGCGCTGCTGCTCTTCCATTTCGCAATAAAAAACCTGATTGCTCAATGGAGGCAGGTCCGGAGCAACTTCCTCCTTGGTTCGGCGCATAAAAAACGGCTGTACCCGCTTGAACAATCGGGCTTTGGCCTGCTCGTCGTTTTGTTTCTCAATGGGAATCTGAAACTGCTCTCGGAATTCGGCATAGGTACCCAGGGTAGCCGGGTTGATAAACTCCATTTGGGTCCACAAATCCGCCAGTGAGTTTTCAATTGGCGTTCCCGACAGCGAAATTTTGTGTTTCCCGTGCAATCCACGCACCACCTTGGATATATCTGACTCCCGGTTTTTGATCTGTTGACTCTCATCCAGGATGATAAACTGCCAATCTACTTTTTCCAGCAAACTTAAATCCTGCCGGGCAGTGTGGTAGGTGGTCAATACCACATCGTGTGTGTTCAGGGTGGTTAGTTGCTTTTGCCTGCCCGCCCCCACGTGCGCATACACGAACAAGCCGGGCGCGAAATGGGCCAGTTCCCGTTGCCAGTTAAATACCAGGGATGCGGGCAAAATAACCAGTGCGCCCAGTGGCTTCAGGGTTTCCCGGTGGGCTGCAAACAGGTCTAATTGCCCTTGCGACTGGCTTTGATTGGCGGTAGACTGGTTGTTCAAATGCTGCTTGGCCCATACCAGGGTGGCGATGGTTTGCAAGGTTTTCCCCAAACCCATATCGTCGGCCAAACAAGCGCCCAGGCTGTGCTGACAGTGCCCGATCAACCATTTGACTCCGGTTAACTGATACGGACGCAGGGAGGCATTGAGTTGTTCTGGTTGTTCATAAACCACTTTTTCCGGGTCAATCACTGGTAGCTCAATATCAGCTCCTTCCAGGGTCATTCCTTCCAGCAGGGTATACAATGCTTTAGGCAATCGGAGGTTTTCTCCTTTTTCCTGCAGGGAAAGCGCCAGATCGGTGTACTGGGTAAACCATTCTTCCGGTATCAGGAACCAGGTGCCGTCAGGTAACGGGAAATGGAAATCGCGTTTTTTAAGAAAAGGCAGCAGACTGCGGAATGGGAAGGTATGGTCTCCAACCTGTAGCTGACCGTGTACATCAAACCAATCGCCCTTGGCCATAGAATGTACTTCCAGATGGCCCGCAAACAAACTCATGGTTTTTCCATCCACCTGTGGAAGCACCACCTGGATACCTGCCTGAGCCAACTCTGTTTGGTATTGGCCCAGCCAGCGGATGGCCTGTTCAAGGGTAGTAGCTGGTCCGGGCGACCATAATGCGCCGGATTCTGTCAACATCAATTCCCGAAGGGTTTGAATGCGCGTTGCCTCCATGGCCTGGTCCCTGCAAATAAGGTGTACCGTTACTTCTGCTTCCGGATCGGAGGGTACATCCAGGCTGGTAACCCGGTCGCGGCGCTCGCCATAGGAGAATACAGCACCTTCGTATTCAAAAACCGGTTTGAGATACCAATGCTGTTCCAGAATGTTCTCTACGGGTTCCAGGAGGGTATTCAGCAGTTTTTCTGCCTTTTGTACCCTGAATCCATCGGCTTCCACCCGACTTCTGCGTATGCTTTTGGTAATGAACTGCTGAAAATAAGTGCGGGCTTTATCGGCCGGAATCAGGATGGCGTCTTTTTGCCGGAAAGGTTTCACCATGTTCCCGTTGATGCCAGCCACCCGGTGGAGGGTATGGCCGTCCAGTATCCAGGCCGGATCGGTATTGGTGAGCGGATGGAGGTCGTGTTCGGAAATAGCCCACTGATGGGCTTCGGTGCCCAGTTTCAATCGGTATTCAATGCTGGAATCTTCATTTTTACGAAAATACAAGTAAGGCATCAATTCTTGCTCGGGGAATTCCAGCAATACATCTTTTGCCAGGGTTTTGCGCTCTGCATCCAGCGTAAGGGGGAGTTTATGCCGCACTATTTCGGCTAAAAACTGGTCCAGTTTGCTGAAAATGTATTTTTCCACCACTGGTCGGGTATTATTGTCGGCCAGTAATTGGGGCAGGGTCGACCAGGTTTTGGCTTTGGGTTGTTTGTATTTGGCCTCCAGCGCTTTGGGCTGGAGGGTTTCAATCAAATCAAAAAGACGGAATTCAACCTCAGAGGGAGTGAGTTGATAGGCGCCTACGGTAGCCGGTGTAGCACGTTGTATGATATGCGACAACTGGCCATCTTTGCTGCGTTGCACCACATTTGCTGAAGGAAGGAATAGGGTAGGGGTAGCCGGATAGAGGTTAAAAACAATCTGAAAAGTCATGCGGCAAAGGTAGGGAGGCAAGTTGCTCTCCAATGCGTTTGATCTTCTCAAAATCTACAACCCCGTCTGATTCAATCCCGGAAGCGATATCCACGCCAATACAATTCGGGTATTGGGTGGCAAGGTCCAGGTTGTCTTCATGCAATCCGCCTGCCAGCAAAAAAGGGTAGGGGAACCGTGCCGGCAAATCGCTCTGAATGCGTGCGCCGGCGCCTGGTGTGGCGCTATCCAGAATAAAACAATCTACATCAGCGGCATAAGGTTCCGCCAGTGTTTCCAAAATGCCTTCGGGTGTTTGCTCCGGTGGGGTTTTGATGGCCATCAAAACCCGGGACTTTAGTTGTCTAACCCTGTCTGGGGGCAGGTCTCCTGCATACAATTGGATGGTTTTGAACGGAAAACGCGCCAGTATTGCCACTATTTCTTCAAAGGTGTTCTGGTAAAAAACGGCCACCAGCCTGCTAAAATCCACCGGATTCATAGCCTCCAATGCCTCCGGATTGAGTCTGCGTTTGCTCCGGGGCGAAAAATTAATGCCCAGCCAGTCGGCAGAACGGTTTGTCAGCAACGACTCTGTGCGAATGCCGCAGGCTTTAAACAGCCATTTGCCTTCGTGTTGAAAATGTTCCGTAAACGATTCCGCCAGGGCTGTACCCGGCTTCATCAACCCGGTTCCGATCAAAAAGCCGTCGGCCCGCCGCACCATTTGAAAATGCCGGTGGTCCAGCACGCCTGATTCTGCAATGATGTACCTGCCATTGGCCTGGTCCATCAGGGTGTTTGAACGGTTCAGCGCGGTGCGGAAGGTCTTCAGGTCGCGGTTATTTACCCCCAGCACAGGAAATGGTATGTGTTGAATTTGGGCCAATTCCTCCGCATCATGTACTTCTACCAACACTCCCAGTCCAATGGATTCGGCAGTTAGCCGCAGCGATTCCAGTGTTTCGGGAGAAAGAATGGCAGCAATCAGCAAGATCAGATCAGCTCCAGCCATTTTAGCTAAGTAAATCTGCAACGGATCCAGAATGAATTCCTTCTGCAGCAGCAGTGGCGGATGAGGAATGGTATCCAGTACAGCTCTGGCCGCTTTTAAATCCTCGTAGCTTCCACCAAAGTAAGGGCCATCAGTCAGTACCGAGATAGCGGAGGCGCCTGCTGCGGCATAGGCCCGAATTTGGGCAGGCAGATCGGCATTCTGCTGAATCCAACCTTCTGAAGGGCTTTTTCGCTTGAATTCAGCAATGAAAAATGGTTGACCGCTGGCCTTTGTCTGAGCGAGGCGCTGGTAAAATTCCGGCGTAGATTTTTGCTCCGGCTGACAAGCCATACGCACGGAGTCCAACGGGTATTGTTCATACCATTGGACAATTTCCTGGCGTTTGGAGGCTACAATATGATCCAGGATGGTCATGACTCGGCAGGAATGCGGGAGGCCGCCAGTGCAGCCTGGTATTGATGAAGCGTGTTTTGCATGACGCCTTCCTGAATCAGGGTTGCCATTTTTTGGTATGCATCGGTTAGCGGTATGTCCTCCACAAATCGGGTATATATAAAGGCTGCGTTGGCTGCTATCAGTTTGAAATGCTCTGAAGTGGGCTTCCCGGCAATGATTTCCTGCGCTATTTGCAGGCAGGCAGCCGGGTTGGCGGCGCTCAACGCTTCAAAAGGAATGGGTTCCAGTCCAAAATCTTGCGGATGTAACTGGTAATCGGATTTTACACCGTCCCGATATTCCAGTACACGGGTTGGGCCACTGAGGGAAATTTCATCCAGCCCATCTTCCGCCCGTACCACGATGAGGTGTCTTTTGCCCATTCGGATGCCGGTTTCAAAAATAACCTCTGTCAAATCGGCGAAGGCGGTGCCAACGAACTGTCGCTCAGGCAGATAGGGGTTGATCAGTGGTCCGAGGGCATTAAAAACGGTGGGTACCCCGATTTTGCTCCGGATGGCAGCAAAGTGCCGGAATAGTGGATGCACATCAGGGGCAAATACAAAGGCCAGTTTGGCTTTTTCAAGGGTTTGGGCCGCCTGTTGGGGATCGAAGGAGGCCGGAACGCCCAGTTGCTCCAGCAGGTTGAAGCTTCCGTACCGGCCGGCTGCAGCTTTGTTGCCATGCTTGGCAATGGGCAGCCCGGTATGAGCCAGGAGCAAACTCACGAGCGTGGAAGTGTTGATGCGGGGAAGTCCGGAACCGCCGGTGCCGCAAAGGTCGATGAGTGCGTGGTTATAAGAATGGGTAAGTGGGGCTACAGACTGGAATTCCATCAGTATTTGAATAAAGTTGGCGAGCTCCGGGGCGTTTCGGAGTCGGTGACTGAGGGAAACCAGGAGGATTTGTTTCTGGTCATCAGATAGCTGCTCATCGGCAATAGCTTTTAAGAATGCCCGGAGCATTTCTGGCGATATAGGGCTGCCTGATTGCAGGATTTGGGAAAATTCGTGGTAAATCCGGTTGCCGGAGGCCATTTTCCCTTCCACTACATTGCGGAGCATGCGCATGCCGGCCTGATTTTTCATAGTGAGCACTGATTCCGGATGGAACTGAATGCCTTCAATGGGCAGACGTTTGTGCCTGATACCCATAATGACTCCATCGCCGGAACGGGCAGTTACTTCCAATTCTGAAGGGATGATATCGCCGGCCCAGGAGTGGTAGCGGGCCACTTCGCAGCCTTGTTCAATGCCGGAAAACACTCCTCTGCCATCGTGGGAGATGGTGACGGCTTTTCCATGTACCGGAGCAATATTGGCCAGGGTGCCGCCAAAGAATTCGATCAGCGCCTGGTGGCCAAGGCATACACCCAAAATGGGCTTTTCCCGATAAAATTTTTGGATGATGGCCATCATATTGCCCGCCTGAGCGGGTACGGAGGGCCCTGGAGAAAGCACCAGCATATCAAACGGAATTTGTGCCAGGGTTTCCGGTTCCACTGTATTCCGATACACTTTTACCTCGCAGCCCAGTTGACGGAAAAAATCAACCAGGTTGTAGGTGAAAGAATCAAAGTTGTCGAGCATTAAAATGGTCATGGAACGAAGGAGTGGTTGGTGTTTTGGTGTTTTAGTGTTTTGGTGTTTTAGTGTTTTAGTGTTTTGACTAGCGTGTATTATTGTATTAGTACGATGATGCAAAGATTCAGAAACATTTTTCAATTTTACAAATACTTCCTGAAAAATTGTCCTAAAAAATGGTGACAGGAATTCCTTGCAGTTGAATGAGGCATGCTGCATAACCAGGGTGTATTTCACCAACCCACCCAAACATCAACCTACTAAAACACTAAAACACTAAAATAAAAAAGCCCCGGCACATTTGCCGAGGCCACTAACCAAATCAAACTTTCTGTATCTTACCATTTTCGTTTAACTTGCTCGTAATCAAGAAAATAGAGCAGTTTAACCGAAAAATTATTGGTGCCTTCAAAATCCGGAAGTTTCCCGGCGTTGTACATGTAATTCCGATCCACCGCGAAACCATAGTCAAAATGACCAATGCCATTTTTATATACCAGTAGCAAATCCGATCCCGGAGCAAAACGCCAGGTATAAATCATGTCGATATTGAAATAATTGGCAGCTACATCATTTAAAGATTCGCCCTCCTGACTGAGTCCGGTGTATGGACTCGGAACGGGATTTCCGGTTTCATCAAGTCCAAAAAAATCGCTGTAGGTGGCCTTCTGCCAATAATGCCGCGCAAAAAGAGTGAGGTTCATTTTGTTGTTAAAGGAGTAGGAAACATTCAGGTTGTTGTTGAACCCCCGAATGTTGCGGCGACCCATTACCACGGCATTTTCAGGTAATTCGGAGGCGCCAATGGCATCTTCCATCATTTCCCATTCCCAAAGTCCGCCAACATTGCGGTTGAGGTGTTCTCTGCCTACTCCTAAACCGAGTGTAAGTTTTCCGTTTACCCGCCAGCGCATACCCGCATTAAAACTGGCATTAAAGCGATTGGATTCAGAAAATTTTCTTACACCACCTTCTATATAATAGGTAAGTGGTTTGCGGTTGTCGCTGTTATACCACATATACAGGTTTCCGCTGGCAGGTATATGATAATAGGTCTCGAAATCAAATCGCCGAGGCTCGAAATAATCATCACGGCCCCAGGGCGTGAAGTTGAAATTCATCCCGAAATTCTGGAATTTGCGGGTGTTGCCGCCAAAGTTTAATCCGAATTGCGTGACACTCCAGGCTGCCCAGGGCTTGAACAGGGATTCATTGTACATCCACATACTCGACCAGAAATTATTCAGTTTCTTCCAGGGTTTGTAGTAGTTGTAGTTGATCCAAAGTGAATGACTTACTTCATTGGGGCTAAAAAGAATTCCCAGATCATTGGGGTTATATTGATCGGATTCCAAATTGAATTCGCTACCCCAAAGGAAATTGCCGCTGGTTTTGGAGGCGTTTAGGGCAATGTTATAACCGGATTCTGTTTGATTTTGCCCAATCCGGTGGCTCATCACAGCTTTACCGTTCATCCCATAGGATTGGGCTTTGTTTTTCAAATTGAACAGGATGCCGGTCACATTGGCATCCACATCCGAACCGGAGCGCAGCACATTCGTGTTGATCAAGGTTACGGAGGAGTTGTTCTTCAGGTTTTGGTCCAGCACCACAATACTCTTGTTGGTGAGGGGCGATATTTTTTCCCTCACCTCTATTCCTTCCTCCGTATAGGCATCGAAAGCCTCGTTTTCCACCGCGTTAAATACGCCCACACCGAGACCATGTTTGGTTCTGCCTGAAATTTTGGTGGCATTCAGCAATTGTGCATTGGCTCCAACCCGGCGTGAGTAAAATAGTCCTCCTTTGTTGAATAACTCTGTTCCCTCTGTAAAAAAGGGCCTGTTTTCATTAAATCGGACCTCAAAAGGGGATAAATTCAACACATTCTGATCTGAACGCACTTGCCCAAAATCTGGAATTACGGTGGCATCCAGGGTAAAGGCCTCGTTGATTCCATATTTAAGGTCCATCCCTACAGACCAGGGATACGACCACCCGTTGGCCGACCGGTCGGGTTGGTTGTAGGCATTGTTAGCGTATGCTGCCACAAAAGGTGTTGCGCTCAGACGAAGGGGTGCCTTGATGTTCCTGACTCCCTTCAAAACCCCCATTTGGTTCAGCGAACCCGCTATTTCCGCTTTTATTTCATTCCAGCAATCGGTTTCGCCCTTGCGACGCACGGAGCGATAGAAATTGACATTCCAATCCTGCACGTCCTTTTTAGGAAAACGAATGGCGGCATAAGGAATTTCCAGTTCAGCCACCCAGCCATCAGAAGTCAGCCGAGCCGAGGAGCGCCAAACAGCATCCCAGGCCGGATCTTCCCCGTCATTATTGCCATTATTGGGGTCTGCATTCGCGATGGAAAACTTGGAATCAAATTGCACATTATCCGGTGTAAGGCCAAATTGAAGGGCATTTTGACCATCCTGATAAGTATCCAGGATAATGGCGAACCAATCGGTGTTTTCCAACACATCCCGTTTCGAGAGTCGGTGGAAAATGGAATCCGGCCGGGTATCGTAGCAATGTACACCAACATACAAGGCTGCATCATCGTACAAAAGTTTGACAACCGTGCGTTGTTCCGCCTTGGTGCCCGGATTTGGCCACATCAGCAAGAAGTTGGTGGCTTCGGTTGCTGATTGCCAGGCGGGCTCACTGAGTTGAGCGTCTAACTGAATTTTTTCACTTATTCTGACAGCTTCAAGGGTTTTTTTGGGCGCAAGCGAGTTTTGGGCCGGAGCATGGAAAAACCATGTTAATAACCATCCGGCAATCAGGATGCGCATAATGAGGGTGGGTTTTGTTTTTGTTTTCGTTAGATGGATTAAGGACGGCAGAAAATCAATATCGTTGCATCAATAAACTGAACGACTGAAAATTCTGGGTGAAGGACCAGAATTGACAGACTAACGGATATGTTTTGGCATCATTCTTGGCATAACCCAAACGGGATAGTTTGAAAGGTTTAAATTGTCGCCGTATGTCACAAACACTAATCACTATTTTAATCATGCTAATCATTGGCGTAACGTTGGGGTTGTTTACCCTGGGCAATGGCCTGTTTGCACTGATGGATTTATTATCCACCCGTAGTGCAGTCCGTCGTCGCTTCTAAATTCCCTCTCTCCGAAGAGCGATCCGAACCCGGCGCCCAACAAATTCAGGGCGCCGGGTTTTTTTTGTGGAAAAAGAGTAGAAAAGTAATTCATGCAAACAAATTTCCTTTTTCGCAGCTGAACTTGTTACCTTTGCGTCCACTTTTTAAAAAATCCCAACGCTTTCGCGTGTAAATTTTTGATTTTCAAACAATTAAAGGAATATGGCTTTAATCGGGACTATTCGTAAAAAT
>JAEUUS010000507.1 GCA_016787545.1 Saprospiraceae bacterium | reverse complement strand
TAAGGGACTCTTCATCAATGTAACTCGGTTTGGAATGGAAAAATGCGGTTTACAGTTCAAGTTTCGAGTATTTCGTAATGAGTTTGTTGAAATTTTGCAGACAAGAAGGAATCAGATACGGATCCGGGAAATAATACCGATCGCCACTACCATTGCCATTCTTAATCCTAAAAACTTTTCAATAAACGATGGGAAACACCTGAAACCAACCATAAAGGCGGCACGGATTAGGGATTAAAAGGTATGGTCTTTTAAGCTCCGGAATAAAGTCCGTATTCGGACTTCCATCACCATTGCCCATTCCATAAAGACCATGAGATTCGTCTGAAAAATCGCGCAAGATTACGGCTATTTGTGCCAACCTCGGTAACGATTTTTTATCAACGATTCGCTCATTTTTTACACAAGGTGTTGTTAATCAATATTGTAAGCATTGAATTAACCACAAATGAGCATTCATAATACTGCTAAATCTTTGGCTTTTTGTCGTCTGGATTACAGACTTTTCAAATACTTGCCAAAAACCATACCAATTTTGGCGTAGATGTCCCCTAACGTTTTTGGTTTTATGGAATCAAATATAAAAATGCTTTAATTTTACCTCAAAATGCCTTTTTCAGGAAAAGAATATACTTGAAATATTTTTCAAATTCACTCTAAAGTTATTCCTAACAGGCTTGTCTGGTCTTTCAAAGCATACATATTAACTTTTTTTCAGACGATGAGAGAAAGCATCGGTCACATCATTTTCACATTTTATTTGACTTGTATAACTCCAACAAGCGCTTAACAACAAAAAGCCGCTCATTCGAAAAAAATCGAATGAGCGGCCAGGTAAAAATAAGGACTGAAAAAACCTGAAGTGGTTCCCTTAACCCTATTTAGCGGTCAGCATCTTAATCGTGCGCTTGCCCTGAGGCGTAGTTAACTCGCAGAACAACACACCATAGAAAGAAGCTTTCTCCATTTTAATTTCCAGCTCGTGGTAACCGGCTGTGTACTTCCGATCGTAGGAGCTCAGATCACGACCACTGATATCCAGGATCCGGATATGCGCTTCGCAGGCTTCCGGCAGGATAAAGCCAATGGTAGTGGCATCCACAAATGGGTTCGGACGGTTTTGCATCAATTGAAGCTCCAGATGGTTCAGGCTGGCAGGTGTATTCGCAGCTGTTGTTTCCGTGAATACCAGACGGACTTCTGTCGGAACCAAATCGCGGTTGAATGCCTTGCACTCTATCTGGCTGTCGTCGAGCCTCAACACTTCGCTCAACTTTTTGCCACTTTGAAGCACTTTGAATTTGGCCCGGAAAACGGCAGTTCCATCTTCCAGATGCTGACCGCCTGAAGTCGACCACACATGACGCAACTCACCAAACGCAGCATCATAGGCGCCGAAGTTGTTTTCCAGCGACAATGGCAAGGCGGTCAATGGTTCAAAACCAGCAAATTGCATGATGGATGGATCAAAATCCAATGCAAACTGGTAGGCTGCTATGTCATTGAACTGAGTAACCTTAAAGGTAAGTTCCAATTCCTGGCCTTCTTCCAGCCATTGATCCTGGACCATCCAAACCAATGGCGCCATGGGAGCGACTTGCGGATTGGCCCAGGGTGCCGCCACATCCCCTATTTTCATACCGTAAAAGTCCACGCCCAGTTGATCAAACATGCTCATAGAAATACTTTTGAATTCCGGGAATGGCGGCACTGATGAATGAGGAGAGCCCGGCATAGTGTAATCGGTAGGTGTAAACCGCCAGAACACATTGAATATGTTCAGGGCAGCCGGATTGCCTGCTATGCTTTGTGTAATCAGCAAAGCATCCTGTCCGGAAATAGTTCCACTCCGGTTAACATCCGCACATACCTTTTTATATGGATTGGTGATGGGCGCAATGAATAAAACGTGGTTCTGAATGGCTGTTGCATCCGCTGCAGTTACGCCATTCAACCTGTTGATGTTTTTTACCGGACGTACCAGATAAGTGCCAGGCGAAGGAACGGTTACTTCGTAATTTCCGTTGGCATCTGACAAAACACTGCCGTTAAATACTGGTGCCGAACTGGTAACCTGAACGGTACCATCTTTGATGCCGGAAATGGCATCATGCTCCCAAATCAACCGGCCTTTAACATCCAGACAATTAATGGTTATAGTAAAGGAGCAACTGGTAACGTTTCCTACAGCATCAGTCATGGTATACGTAACCGTGGTGTTACCTTCCAAAAATACGCGACCATTTACTGACCCTGTTCCTGATGCTGGACCATCAAAGGTTCCTGCTAATTGGTAGGTGAGCGTTGCGCCAGGACAATTATCTACAATAGGATCAGTTGGCAAACCATTGGCAAGCCAGGCACATTTAAAATTTTGATTTCCAATTTGAAGCGGCGCTCCCAAATTGAACTGATCAGGCGAACAGGCCTGTGCCACAGGCGCCATTTGATCCAAAACTGTAATGGCTTGTGTACGCGGAATGGCTGAATTGCCACAGTTATCCGTCAGAGTCCAGGTGCGAAGAATAAGGTTTTTTACTTGTGGACCTGTGCCTGGTTGAATTACATCGGTGTACCCGGCGTTCAAACCGGTGCTGCAATTATCCTGTTCATTTGTAACATCTCCTGTAATGCCAATGGATGCGTCATAATTACAGTTGGCATCCACACTAATTGTAATATTCGGTGGTGCCGTAAAGGTTGGCGCCACATTATCCACTACCGTAAAGAGTTGATTCAAGTAAGCAGTATTACAGTTCATGTCTGTAACCGCATAAGTATGAACTACTATCAACGGATTATTGGCACAACCAGTACCGCCATTGTTGGAGGTAGCAAATAAGGTGACCTCCGGATTCGGGTCACAATTGTCGGACTCGCCGGTCACAACATTCGGATCTGGCGCAGGAATTTGCGTTACGCAACTTAAATTAACAGGCAACAAAGGATCTGCCGTAGGCAAAACGTCATCCAAGAAGGTCAAGGTTTGGTTTACTGAACTTTCATTACCACATGCATCCACAAAGGTCCAGGTGCGGATTATAACCAAAGGATCGCCCGGACAACCTGAGCCTCCATTATCGGTATCAACACCTGTTACTGTAATTTCACCGTCACATGCGTCAATGGCTGTCAGGTTTCCTGCCGGTGGAATACCATTCAGACAATCTACCATCAAATTCTCCGGAGCTGGAGGTGGAACTGGAGCAGCATCCTCGGTTACCTCAAAGATGGCTGAACAACTGAGGTTCTCGCCACAAGCTGAATTTGCGCCGTACACTACAGTGACACTTCCACCACAAGCATCAGGGGCCTGGTAATTCTCCTGGAAGCCCCCTACCCCATTGCATCCACCATTAAAACCAAACTGATCCAACCAATCATTGAAGGCCAGATCTATGCTTGCCTGGTCCTGACAGGATGGCTGAACATTATTGGCAGGACAATTCAAGGTTACTGGTACAGGATCAATGGTATAGGTGTAAGTCCAATCGTGGGTGTTCAGTTCACAATCCGTGTAGGTCCAGGTGTAGGTAATCGTTCCTTCACAACCAGCATACGTGCCGCCTTGTACCGGACCAGTTGGCGTGAGGGTGTTACCACAGTTGTCCGTTACCGCAGGGGGCGTTGGTTGAATAGCATCTGCTGCACAATCTACCGTGGAGCCCTGGTCTGCAGGTACCGTAAAGTCTTCTACCTCAATGGTATAGGTGTAGGTCCAATTGTGGGTGTTCAGTTCACAATCCGTGTAGGTCCAGGTATAGGTAATCGTTCCTTCACAACCAGCATACGTGCCGCCTTGTACCGGACCAGTTGGGGTGAGGGTGTTACCACAGTTGTCCGTGACCGCAGGAGGCGTTGGTTGAACTGCATCTGCTGCACAATCTACCGTGGAGCCCTGTGGGCCCGGCACCGTGAAGTCTTCTACCTCAATGGTATAGGTGTAGGTCCAGTCGTGGGTGTTTAGCTCACAATCCGTGTAGGTCCAGGTATAGGTAATCGTTCCTTCACAACCAGCATACGTGCCGCCTTGTACCGGACCAGTTGGCGTGAGGGTGTTACCACAGTTGTCCGTGACCGCAGGAGGCGTTGGTTGAACAGCATCTGCTGCACAATCTACCGTGGAGCCCTGTGGGCCCGGTACCGTGAAGTCTTCTACCTCAATGGTATAGGTGTAGGTCCAATTGTGGGTGTTCAGTTCACAATCCGTGTAGGTCCAGGTGTAGGTGATTGTTCCTTCCCAACCAGCATAGGTGCCGCCTTGTACCGGACCTGTTGGGGTAAGGTTGTTACCACAATTGTCCGCCACCGCAGGCGGTGTTGGCTGAACGGCATCCGCGGCGCAATTTACCGTAGAGCCTTGTGGACCTGGCACGGTAAAGTCTACTACCTCAATGGTATAGGTGTACACCCAATCGTGGGTATTCAACTCACAATCCGTGTAGGTCCAGGTGTAGGTAATCGTGCCTTCGCAACCGGCGTATGTTCCGCCTTGTACCGGACCTGTTGGGGTAAGTGCATTACCACAGTTATCCGTCACTGCAGGCGGTGTTGGTTGAACAGCATCCACTGCACAATTTACCGTGGAGCCTTGTGGACCTGGCACGGTAAAGTCTAGTACCTCAATG
>JAEUUS010000481.1 GCA_016787545.1 Saprospiraceae bacterium | reverse complement strand
CTCCCGGATAAGCGGTACCTTCAAACCCCGGCGGCGCTTTCAGCCGAACACTCCAGAGGGTATCTCCCTGATCGTTTAATTTGTACAAACTGCTGTAAAAAACAACATCGTCTTGGCCTGGGCCGGTGCGATATGCCCAGGCACCACTTGCAACCCAGTTGCCATCCGGAGTGGGCACAAGATCGCCAAACCGATTGATGGTGGGCCCTAAATCACTAATGGTCCGCTCCCAAAGCAAGTTTAAAGCACTGTCTCTTCGGATAACTTTCAAATAGGTTCCGGATTCCTCTGCCGAAATTATTTCCATAGTGCCAGTCAGATAAATCCATCCATTGTCAATCGTTTTTTGAAGACCAAATACACCTACTTCCGCTTTATCCGGACTCTTCCATTCCCATTTGACCAATCCCAAAGTGTCAATGGCAAAAATCCAGCTATTGGCTGTATAATTAGTTAAAGCCGTTCCTTGTGGTGAATATTGATTACTGCCCACCACAAAGGTGTTACTATCTAATTGAGTCAGGCTAAGAATCGTACTTTGCAAAGAGTTTTGTCCAGGCTGACCATAAGTTCTGCTCCAAATTTGGTTACCGGATGGGCTTATACGTTTAATAAAACCCTTTAAGGTGTAATCAGATTTTTGGTAATAACCAGCCAATAAATATCCGCCGGTATTTGCTTCTAAAAGTCTATTTGCATCAAGTGTAAAGGCGCCATTTATACCATATAGTTTATGGAAAATTGGGTTCCCAACGTTATTAAAAATGGATAAAGAAGCCTGATGGCCTGCAAATGAAACTCCAATAGAAGCAAAGTTCCCATTTTGGAGAGTGAGCACATCATTTCCTTCAGTAACGATAATATCATCATTATTAAGATTGAAATAGGATGTGTCTAACAATGTCCCGAGTGTATCAAGTTTAGCTAGCACAACTGCTTCAAAGGGCACTGATTCGGCGGTATAGGCATTTCCCAAAATCCAAAGGGTATCTTCCTTACAAATCACATTTGAAAATCGGGTACCCCAGTTTGATTGGCTGCTTAGATTATAGTTATAATGAAATCCGCCTCCGGAATTTTGGCCACTAATACTCACTGAGCTGCCGAGGAGCAGGATGAAGAATGAAATATGTCTCATGAAAAGGGAAAGCTGCCTGCTTGTACAAATTCAGCAAACAGGCAGCTTTAGGTTGAGGGTTATTTGATTAAAAAGATTTTCCCTGTAGTGAGAAGAGCCCCTTCGCTTGAAACCGTATAGAAATACATGCCTCCAGGCACATCTGCGGCCTCCCAAACTGTTTTTTGATAGAATGACTGTGTCCAGACTATACTGCCAGTCATGTCAAAAACACTAATTTGTGCGGGAGAAGATTGATCCGGCCATTCAAAGGTAACGGAGGTTTGGGCGGGGTTGGGGTAAACTTTCAGCGCATATATTGGCGCACCCTGTCTTCCGTCTCTTTCCCTACCGCGTTCGCTAAATGCACAACATTCCGGTAAGCCACACTCGGCAGACTCAAAGGAGAAACCCTGTACTTGCAGAATAGATTGAGCTGTTCGGCCAGCTATCCCTGAAGACTGCTGCGCTATGCCCAGTAGTGTTTGTTGGGCAGGTTCATCAATGAAACCTATCTCCTGAGCAGATAAAATGGACTTGATTTGTCCAAATAACATCCAGTCATTCTGCTGGGTAACACTCAGGGTAAAACGGCCAGGTATGGCATTGTACACCGCCTGGGCTTTGGCCGGTTCTCCGGAAATAAGATCATCCATCACCACATCCAGATCGGCGCCAAAAGTTTCCAGGTTCAGCGTCCATTGCCGGATGGAGTCCCTTGTTGCAGCAATGGTATCGCGCATGAGCGCATACAGAACATTCCCTGCGCTTTCGTCCATCTCCGCCCGGTGGTAGGCAGCCCTTTCCCGGTAATAAGCCGTAAGTGTTGTATTCCCTGATGCCAGTGCGCTCTGGTATTGTGCAGCAGCAGCAATGTAAGCGGGGCGGTTCAGGTAATAGAGGTTTTTTTCTGCCTGTAAAGCAGTTCCGGTAAGTAGTGGAGGCTCGCCTTCAAACCAAGTGCCGCAGTTGGGATTGATAGGCGCCACGTTTGTATTTAACCCTGCAAAATCCAGAGGCTCCTGTGCTTCGTCCCCGGGTATATTGGGGTTGTCTGGCAGGTATCGGTAGTCGAGATTGCCGCCGCCGTGGTAGGAAAAATCGCTTTCCAGTACATTGGGGTTGTAGGAGAATTTGTTTCCTGCTGCACGGATAGGATCAAATCCTGATGCAGGCACTATACCCTGAATATTCCTCACCATATCGCCGAGGGCGGGCTGAGAAAAATCAAACCCATACACATCAATATTGGTGTTGCATTCATAAAGCAGACCTCTTGGAATAGGCCCACCGGCATTGACGAGGGTGGCTACATTGCCAATCATTATGTCTTCATAGCGGTTCTGAAACACCACGTTATTCAGATCGCCGCAATCATTGATGCAGGTGCCTATGGTTTTTTCCACATTGACAGCGGGGCCATAGGATTTGTTTCCCCGGTATTTATAGGTGGAGGTTTGGTTAATGATGGTACCAAACTGGCGGTCGCGCACCAACGGATTGGGTACTTTACCCATAAAAAACTTGCAGGAAGATATGTCAATGCCGACGGCCTGACTTGCGTAAATCCCTTTATAACAGTCGGTGAATTCTGCACCGTTGATGGTAACGGCCCTTGTAAGAGCAGCTTTTACTGCATGAACCCCGAAACTTAATCCTTTAAACTTGGTAATGCCCGGCCCTGACAAAGAATTGTTCATTTTAAAGCCGGCAAAAAAGGATTTTACCCCATAACCATAACAATCACTTCCAAGGCTTCCACTACAATCTACCTGAGTTTTAAGGTTGGTAAAATTGCATCCAAAAATTTTGATACCTCTAACCTCATTCAGGTCAACGAAGGCGCTAAACGGTAGTAAATCAACCGGATATGCATCATTTGCTTCAAAGGTGCAGCGATCCAAAATGGAAACGTCATCTTTTATACCTCCGGCTGGGGTACAGCTATTGGAATTTATTGTCCGATTTAAGTATTCCCTAAAAACTACCCCAAGGTGATTGTTTTTAAAAGTAGTACCAGTGCATTTTATTTGTCCTCCCGCCTCGGTTGTTCCTGGTCCAAAATTCCTCACAGCCATTAAGGCGTTTTCAATGGTTCCATTACTTTTTCCAATAAATCGGCCCTGAGCATATACGCCATTCGTGGGTTGTTGTCCTTTGGAGCAATCTCCCCAAACATAAATGCCCTGCCAATAGCTGCTACATAAACTGGTGAGTTTTCCGTCTAATTCAAGGAGACCATTCGGCCTGATATGGAGCGCGGCATTTTTGGCAAACTGAACTGTTATACCTGGGGAAATATGGAGGCTTGCACCTGGAAGTATGGTTAAGGTTTGATTTATAGTAACAACACCACTCGGAATATTATTTAAATCCCATGTTTCCGTGTTGAAAATATTCAAATCTTGAAATATGCCATTTACTAAAATCCCATCTAAACCATCAACACCTGGGGGATTTGCTGGATCAATTTCAACTATACCTCCTTCACTGATCGCCCACCTCATTCTTGCAGCTTGACCTTGTGTAAATGAATTTTGGCAAAGCAGATTAGAATAATTCATGAAGTTGGTTTCATCAGGGTTATATGGAAGGCTGTCGCAATCTAACAAATTCGTGGTGAAATGGCAAGCTGGGTAGGTAACGCCATTCTGTGTCTTTAACCAAAACGGCGGTGTATCCTGGACATAATCGCCGCATTCGCATCCATTAGTGCCATTTACACGTTCGCCATCCGGCGCATCGCAACAAAAAATATCATTGTCTGGAAATCTGTCATCCTTTTGTTCAAAAGTGTGGTATAAGCCTAAACAATGGCCCATCTCATGGGAAAGTATTTGAGACTCAATGGCAGAAATGATACTGCCATCCCATTGGACTTGTTCACCTCCGATGTATAAAGCCTTGCCGGAGATAACCGCTTTTCCTATGGCAAAGTTTCCCATGCCTTCTTCAGTTGGGAAAAAGAAAAGATTTATTCCATCTATAATGCCATAATCATTAAATAGAGTTGTAGGTTCCGGTGCCACAGACACGTATAGATCATTGTCTACAATCACATTAATGTCACAATCATCCCACACAAAAAATATATTATGTGGGGCAAAATTGGCGCGCATGTTGTCAATAGCCTGCTTGATAGCAACATCTGACTGGCCACCTGAACCATTTGGAGCTGATCTAATGACGTGAGCATAAATTCTGATGTAAAATGGCCCTGTAACGACTGGGTAGCATCCTGATTCCGGATTGTAGTTGTTTGGCAATTTTTCCTGGAATGTGGGAGAGCCAGTCAGGCATGTCTGAGGCTGGGCAAATAAGTTTTCATGAAAAGAAAAAATGCCCAAAATGAGAACAATAAAGATGCGTAAAAGAGAACTTTGATGAGTCATATAATATGGTTTAAGTGAATAATGCAAAATATCTGTCCCCAAAAATAAAAAGCTTTAATGAAAACTGTAAGACAATTAACAGTCTCCTTAATGCAAATCACCTGCCCCCTTTCGTACCGCTCAGTCACTTATGCCTTGCATGTGGCCCATAACAACAAATTTATCCGGGTTAAATTTTTCAATAGGGTAAACGGCTGAACTTTAACCGGGTAATCAACGCAAAGCTCCTCCTTGTCCCTTCATCACAAATCACCATACCCAAATCATAAATCCCAAATCGGAAGTCGCTACTTTTGCCAGAGTTTTCACCACACCCCCCAAATGACCCCCAAATGACCCCCAAATGACCTCAAATGACCTCAAATGACCTCAAATGACCCAGAATGACCCCCAAATGACTCCAAAATGACCCCAAATGACCTCCAAATGACTCCCAAATGACCCCCAAATGACTCCAAAATGACCCCTAATAACCCAAAATGACTCCATAATGTCGAAGAAAAAAACACCGCCACAGTCGCCAAAGCAACCTCAAAGGCCGGAAAAGCCGGAAGAATCATCTGTAGCTGAATCCACTCCCGTTTCCGGAGGCTTTCAGTTTGAACCAGCCTGGCTCTGGGCGGTGGTGCTGACGGTGGTTACCGTGATGGCGTATTACCTATCGTTGGATAATGGTTTTATGGTGTTCGACGATGATAAGGCTATTCGGTACAATAACCTGATCAAAAATCCTACGTTCAAGGGACTTTTCATGGCCAACAACCTGGGCATGTACGCACCCATTACCTGGTGCGGGTATGCGCTGGTGTACGCGCTGGCAGGCGAGAGCGCTTCGGCATTTCACACGTTTAGTCTGTTGCTGCATATTGGCTGTGTGTTGAGTGTATTTACCCTGATGCGTATGTTGCAATCCAGGGCAGAAGTGGCCTTTTTTACCGCCTTGTTGTTTGCCCTGCACCCCATGCAGGTGGAAGCAACAAGCTGGATTGCCGGACAGAGCGCCCTGACCTTTTCCCTGTTTTACCTCCTGAGCCTGATGGCTTATGTACAATGGCAAAATAGTCAGCGCACCTTGTTCTTCGGGTTGTCTATAGTGGCCTTTCTGTTGTCGGTATTGTCCAAATCTGCGGCTGTGACCTTGCCGGTGCTGCTTTTGGCGCTGGATTGGTATAAAAACGGAACCGTAACCCTCAAAAATGTATTGGCCAAGGCGCCTTATTTTGTGGTGAGTCTGATTTTTGGTTTGTACACCTTCTCTACCCGCGAGGCGGAAGGGCACGATCTGGTGGTGTCGTCCAGCGCTTACAACCTGTTTGATCGTTTTCTGATGGTTTGCCATTCCCTGTTGTTTTATCCGGTGAAATTGCTGCTGCCCTTCAAGCTCAGTATTTTTTACCCGATGCAAAAAACAGACGGCGTTTGGTCTATAGATTACTACCTGGCGCCGCTGGCCCTGGCTGCGATAGGCTGGGCTGCCTGGAAATACGGTCGCCGCGACCGGGTGATAGGACTGGCGGCCTTATGGTACCTGATTCCGTTGGCGGTTATGCTGCCTTATGTATCGGTGGGGACTTTTGAAATGCGTTCAGACCGTTATGTGTATATTTCTTCGGCGGGCTTTTTCCTGCTGCTGGTGTATCTGGCACAGCGTATTCCGGCCGAAATACGACGCGGCGCGCTGATTGGGATGGCACTCCTGTTTGGCTTTTTAACCCTGGAACGCAGTCAGGTGTGGAACAACGAGGTATCAGTGTTCCGGGATTGTGTGGATAAATACCCGGATGCGCCGTTGTGCAACTGCAACCTGGCATATGGTGAGCTGCTCAACCTGGAATTTGAACCTTCCATTCAGCATTACACCAAAGCGCTGGCCCTGGATCCAAGTTATGTGGAAGCGTATAATGGCCGGGGACAGGCGTATTTTCAATTGAAAAAATTCCCCGAGGCTTTTTCCGATTTTGATAATGCCATCAAGGTGGGCATTATTACCCCCAAACTGTTCCTGAACCGGGGAAAATGTCACGTTATCTTGAGCAGGCCGGCAGAGGCTATTCCGGATTTGGCGAAAAGTTTGGAACTGGAACCGCGCAACCCGGAAACCTGGTATTTCAAAGCGGTGGCAGAGGGCAAAACCGGCGATCTGGCCGGGGCTTTAAAAGATTACAGCAAAGCCATTGAGTTGAACCCGCAATACGTGGAAGCATTGGTGAACCGCGGCTTGATGTATTTCAACGAACAAAAATTTGAGGAAGCCATAGCGGATTACACGGCTGCGCTGGCGGTTCGCCCCGACATCATCATTGCCCGCAACAACCGCGCCATGGCCTACCTCAGCAAAGGCATGCTCAACGAAGCGCTGGCTGATGTAAACAAATCCATTGAGGCGCAGAGCAACTACCCAAAATCCTACGAAACCCGCGCCAAAGTGTACACACTCATGGGCAAAACGGCCGAGGCTGCCAAAGACTTGGAAAAGGTAAAGGCCTTGACCAGTGGCGGATAAATGCTCAAGACAGATATGCTAAACAAAAACATTGTTCTCATCGGGTTTGTCGTTTCGGTGGGTTGTCTGCTGGTTGCTGGTCTGAACTATCCGGGCGGAAGCCCCAAAGACCCACAATCAGAGGGCTTTAGCTGGACCGAAAACTACATCAGCGATATGCTGGAATACAAGGCGGTGAACGGCGCCGATAACCCGGCCCGGCCCTTTGCTGTAACAGGCTCTGTATTGATGGGCTTGGCTTCGGGCCTGGGTTTTCTGCGCTTTTCCCGGAAAATAGCCTCGAAACAGCTATCCGTTGTGATCAAATATGGAGGTTTAATACTCACCATTTCTTCCTTTCTGGTTACCGTTCCGGCTCTGCACAACATCATGGTAAACATAGGTATTGTGGTAAATTTGCTCGTATTTTTTTATATCACAGTCACCCTGCTGAAATCCAGACTTACCATATTGAAAATACTATCTGTGGTTTTTTTGGTGAGTTTTTACGGGGCGGGGTTTATGTTTTCCACCAGGAGTGGACTGGAGTACATGCCGTTGGTGCAGAAAATTACCCATGTTTTTCAACTCACCTGGATTTTAGGACTGGAGTATTTTACGAGAAAAGAGGATTTTGACCATATCATTTGATGCGTAAGTTGGTCGAATTAAGATCATTCAGATATGCTCTAATTAGGGAGAGCAACCATCAATTATTGAGATAATTGTGCACGCCAATAGGCCAGCACCCCGGCTTTGTCTTCTTTGATTTGCAGGGCAAAAAACTTGGCTTGTTCAGCAATATGTTCAGGAAGATGCTTGTCGCTCCAAATGATGATTTCGAGCAAAAGAGGCAGCAAGTCCAACCCTTTTTCGGTGAGGTGATAATTATATTTTTTTTTGTTGCTGGCATCTTGCTGGCTAGAAACCATGCCATTTTCTTCGAGCCAGCCAAGGCGATCGGCTAAAATATTGGTCGAGATTTTCTCCTCCGAAGCCAAAAACTCACTGTAAGTTCTCTTGCCCATAAAAGCTAAATCCCTGATAATCAACAAAGACCATTTGTCGCCCAGCAAGTCAAGGGCAGATGCAATTGGGCAGGTGGAACGAAATTTTTGCACTATACGATTATTTTTTTAAAATTACTTGCATTATGCAAGTTAATTGTATCTTTGCTTGCAAAGTACAAGTAATTTTTCAACAATGACAAAACTTTATCACGAAATTTTCATCAATGCTGCACCAGAAAAGGTCTGGGCGGTTTTAGCAGATCTTGAAGCGGTGCAATCCTACAATCCTCTGGTTACAAAAGCTAATATCACCTCGCAAACTCCTTATGGTATTGGCGCTTCGAGACATTGTGAATTTACCCCAAATGGCTTCAGTAATGAACGGGTGACAGATTGGGATGAAGGAAGTCTCATTGGCCTGGATACGGTCGAGAGTTCCTTCCCCATGAAAATTTGCCGGTGGAAAACGCAACTTACCCCGAAAAATGGAGGTACTTTGGTTTCACAAAACCTCGAATATGTTGTCAAATTTGGCATTCTTGGCGACTTAATGAACATCCTTGTCATGAAGCGAAAGTACAATCAAATTCTCGGTAATATCTTTGTTGGATTGAAAAAATTCGTTGAAAGCCAATAATTTACGATGGAAGAAAAAATCATCACCGCACAACGCATTGCCGATTCGCTTACTACCAGGGGCTTATTTTTCGAACAAAAAAAGATGTTCGGCGGCATCTGTTTTCTGGTAAATGAGAAAATGCTTATCGGCGCAAACCGTGATAACAAATTACTCGTTCGAATTGATCCTGCAGAAGAACCGGACCTGCTTGAGCGCTCGACAGGCATTTCCATTATGCAACATGGCACCCGACTGGCGCACGGATACCTATACGTTGAATCGTCGCTGTTCGAAAGCGACCAGGAACTTGCTTTTTGGATAGAAAAATGTTTGGAATACAATCCGAAGGCGAAGGCAAGCGGAAAAAAATAGTATAAGGGATGGTTCAGGGCGGGTTCAACCCGCCCTGATTTAATATTGTGAATCAACGCTTCTTCTGCATCGCCTTCACCTTTCTTGGGTGCGGTGCCCCGTTTTCTACAAAATATTTGAATTCCTCGGCAATTTGCCCTGTGAGTTTCGACATTTTAGCGCGCATCATCGGCTTCATCAGCGTGCCCATCAATCCGCTAATTTGCATTTCAGCAACCATCGTCAGGCGTGTCTGATCTTTTTCGAGCGAGGTCAACCGCCAGTCGTTGGTGGCATTTTTTACCATAGCGGGCATACCTTCAGCTACTTCATATTTTAACAGGTGCTGTTCCGGGGAAAATTCGAGCAGTTTTTCCTTCAAGCCGCCGAGCGAAGTGGAACAACTGCGCTCCGAGCAACTTGCCCCGTTGAACCCCGCTCCATTGCCCTCCGAGTGACTTACGGCGCTTGCCCAGCGGTCGGCATGGGCAAAGTCTTCACCAAGTAATTGCCAGCATTTTTCGATGTCTGCGTTGATGATAATTTCCTTTTTGATGAACATGGTTTTTGATTTTTTAGCTGGAGAAATACTGTTTAAAGGACTTCCAGCAAGTGTTAAGGATTGATTTGGTAGTTGACTAATTGGATGGTTTTCAATGCTTTTGAAAGCAAATAGAATGGGAAGCCATGCCGCGACGAGCAGCCATGTTGTCTTTTTCATGTTTGAAATGTTTAGTAAAAATTCTGCTGCAAAGGTGGGTGTACCGCGGCAGGCGGGCTTTTTCTAACGGCTCTAAGATTTGGCATTTTGGCTCAACCGCCAGCTCGTCGGTGGGATGCCGAATTCCCGCTTGAAAACCTTATTGAAATGTGTCACCGTGTCGAAACCACAGTCGTACACGATGTCAGAGATGCGGGTGGCGGGATTGGCTGCGAGCAGTTCGGTAGCTTTTTTAAGTTTTTCCTTCGTGAAAAATTGAGTCGGACTTTCGCCAAAAATCGCCGAAAAGCGCCGCTTGAAGGTAGCGAGACTCATGTTGCAGAGGTGCGCATATTCGGGCAGCGAGAGATTCGCGGTAGCGTTGCGCAACACCGTTTCCCTAAAATCGTACTCGTAAGGCTTGAATAGCGAGGCGATGAAAGCATGGACACTGGGCGCTTGGTCGGTCTTGGCAAGCAGGAGAAGTAACTCTTTGGTTTTCAATAAAATAAGATTGTCTGACACCGCCTCCGGATGGTCGAGCAGAAAGTTGATGCCGTCCATGAAGAGGCGCAGCATCTCGTCCATCGGGAACTGACTGGCATCGAAATCAGGCTTGAAATTGGCGAGTGAGAGGTCTGTCGGAAAAAAAGACTTCACCATTACAGGGTGAAAATATACGGCTATAACTTCAAGGTTGCCATCCGTTCCTGCGGGTCGTTCTACGTAGTAGTTGCCGCATTTGGCTAACATCCCGTCGCCCTGCCTGAAGGGGATAACCTTGTCAGGTGTGCGCAGGTTGAAGCTGCCTTTTGACAGGAACATAAAGCAGGCTTCATCCGCCGAGAAGGACTTGATTTCCCGAAGAAAATTGCTGAAAACCGCTTTGGCAAAAACGGTTTTGCCCTCGATTTGAATAGATTTATAGTCGTTAACCATCGTTTTTCGAGGGGCAAAAATAGGTCGAAGACGGAGGCATGGGCTTGTCCTATTGGCTCAAATATTGCTTTATTTAGTTCTTTTCGATCAATTCGATTGCTTGCAGGATGTGAAAATTAACATAGCCACCGCCTAAAATCCAACATTCTCAGCACCTCCTCCGGCACGAGAGATGGCGCAGTTTCCGGAAAAAGCCGTTGTTGCAAATCCCGCCGCAAGCCCTTCCAGTCACCCTCCGCCGATTGCCCTGTTTTAGTGAAAAAAGCCAGCAGTTCCTGTTCCCACGCCGCCAGTTCACCCGATTTTTTGAACTGCCGCCGGGCATTTTCCACAAAATAGCGCAGCACAAACACGTTGCGAAGTTCGCAATGGACCATCAGGTTGAGTAAAAGCAAGTAGCGGAAAACAGGTTGCCCGGCGTGTTTGCGAGATTCGTTCAGCGGCTCGGATAGCCAGTCAAGGGCGAGGTCAAAATCCCGTTTCAAGAAGCAGACCCATGCCAGTTGGAAATGGAATGACAGCAAATAATCATCGGGAATTTTCGGGGCAACCTTTTTCACGAATTCGCCTGTTTCCCGGAAAAAATCTTCGAATTGGGCGGGGTTTTCAGCAGTCCGGTAAATTTCTAATTCGATGTTCAACAAGCGTACCAACTGTTTCAATACCGGGCGGCGACGGTCAGGGATGCCGATTTTTTCCCAAAAAAGGCGGCTTGACCGTAGCAGTTCGAGCGCAGCCTCACCTTCACCCCGGAAGGTACGGAAGGCTGCCAGGTTGCCCACGGTGGTAAGACAACTACCGGGGTCTTCCTTTACTCGTGCTGGCTGGGCTTCAAGGATTTTTAGCAGTTTCTGTAGGGCATTTTCGGCTTGCTCCGGGTTGCCTTCCCGAAGGTTTTTGATGTACAAACTATTGAAATACAGGATGTTACTTTCCAGTGATTGGGCAGGTGGCGGCTCAGATGGAAGTCCTTCCGGCTTGGGAATCACCGCAGCATACTGCATGAAGCGTTGCGAGGTGTGGACAATGTGCTGCCAATGTTCAAGGTTGTTTTGTAAGGCATCGGTGGCCCGGCGTTGCTCCTCTAAAATCTCGGCAAAGCGATCATAACGATGCGGGTGTAAGGTTTGCTCGAGACGGCGTTTCCAACGACTAACCTCGATTTGGGCTGTGTGCAATTCGTATTCTGCAGCGAGTTTTTCAGCACGGGCGAGTTCGTCGGAAGCCTGTGTGTAAAGTTCTTTGTAAAAAAAGATTTCTACGTTTTTTAAAAAATCTTTTACTAAAGCATCACGGCTGATTTGACTGTGGAATTGACGAAGGCTTTCCAGAATTTTTTCCCGGAGGTAGTTTTTTGTTACATGTAGTTGTCCGGCGTTCACCTGTTCAGGAAAGACATTTTTGAGTTTTTTTTCATCGAAAACCTCTATTTTGTCCAAAATTTCGAATAGCCGGAAGTAGTCCACCGTCTCTCCTTGTCTTCGGTTTTTGAGTTGGAAATGCCGTTTTTCGCTTTTGGTCAATGAGTGGACGAGGTCATACAGGTCGTTTTTTTTCATTGGGAAGAAATGAGATTGCAAAAATAGAAATCTACGTTTATTAAATACTTTTTGTTTCTCAGACTTTTCTCTCCTGCACTTTTGCATCATGGAAATCACTCAATTTTTTCACTATTAAAAGAAATTAATATATGGCAAATGCAATCAATTGGTTTGAAATCCCGGCAGTCAACTTTGAACGGGCGGTAGCGTTTTACAGCAAGGTGGTCGGCAGCGACCTTCAGAAAATGAACGCCGGATTCGACATGGCTTTTTTACCACACAGCGATGGTGGTGTGGGGGGCTGCGTTACCCATGGCAACGGAAACAAGCCTAGTGCGGAGGGATCCTTCGTTTACCTCAATGGTGGAGACGACCTTGCCGTACCGCTCGCCCGGGTGGAACCTGCTGGTGGTAAAATTGTAATGCCCAAAACGAGCATCGGACCAAATGGGTATATGGCGGTATTCATGGACACTGAAGGCAACAGAGTAGCCTTTCACTCCATGGCTTGACCTTCTAGCGTAATTGCGGCGTGGCAATGCGTCATGCCGCTGCTATTTTTTTCATCCTTTTAAACATTGGAAATGACAATATTACACAACGAAATCACCATAAATGCACCAATCGAACGTGTTTGGGCAGCGCTCTCAAACATCGAAGAGTTGGAAAAATACGACCCTACTGTACTGAAGTCTACTGCCATTACATCTACCATAAGCGGTATCGGTGCAGCGAGGAAGGTAGACATGCGAGACGGGAAAAACTGGTTTGAAGAAAAATGCACCGATTTTAAAGTGCAGGAAAGCCTCGCTTACGAACTTACAGATTGCTCTTTCCCTATACACGCACTTAGTCATCGCTACAGTTTTGAAAACATAGAAGGCAAGGTAAAAGTGAAACAAGTGATGCAGTATCAAATGAAATTCGGATTTTTGGGCAAAATCATGGATGCGCTGATGGTCAAAAAACAAACCGGAAATGGCATCAAAGCGTTCATGGAAGGTTTGAAATCGTTCACAGAAAATACTTAATCAAATGCCATACAGTGAATTTTTAGCCGACCGGGTAAAACAACGACTTTCCTCACACGGGTTGACCGAAGTCAAAAAAATGATGGGAGGACTGGTGTTCATGGTGAATGACAAAATGTGTGTTGGTGTGGACACAGACCGCAAAACGGGCGATGACCGACTGATGGTACGGGTGGGAAAGGCGGTTTGTGACGACCTGTTAGACTTGCCGGGATGTCGGGAAATGGACTTCACTGGCAAACCCATGAAAGGTTTTTTATTCGTTTATCCGGAAGGTTTTGATACTGATTCTGATCTTGATTTTTGGGTGGAAAAGGCCTTGGCATTTAATCAGGATGGTGCGGTTGCCTCGAAGAAAAAACGATAATGAAGGGTTGTTTGTGGATAAATTTTAACCACAAATATTGTTTGTATTGTAATGTTATGGTTTACATTTGGCCTTTGCTGAATTTTTATTCATTTTAATTCATTCACGTTTTAAACAAGCCAAATTATGTTTAAACCTTTTATGTCCATTTTGTTGCTTTTTCTGGCAACTGGCCTTTTTGGTCAATCCCTCAAGCCGATTCCACAAATGGTTTTGCAAGCCAAAGCTAACCAAGCGTTTCTGGCGCTACCCTTACTGAAACAACAGGTGGATCAATCAGCCGAGCGGGATATTGCCCAAAACACACTGAAACATTCCACCTTGCTGGCCTGGGATGCTGCTAAAACAAAGGAATTGCTCGCTCACCCGGGCGCCTCAGTTTCTTTAACGCTTCCCTGGGAGAATGGTGGTTCCATTACGTTCGACCTTATACCTGCCAAAAACCTTTCAGCTGATTTTCAGGTGCGAAATGCATCCTCTGAAGGCCACGTTTTTAACGCCAATAAAGGACTGCATTACTGGGGTATTGTGCAGAATAATCCGGCTTCATTGGTTGCCATCAGCGTCTTTGATGGCGAAATAATGGGTCAGATTGAGTACAATCAGGAACAGTATACCATTGGATTATTGCCTGAAAGTCTGGATAAAACGCATATTCTGTACAAAAACTCGGATATGATCGCTTCGCGCGGTTTTGCCTGCGAAACAGATGATGAATTGCACAAAATTGGCGAAAAAGCAACCGTTTCTGAACGTTCATCCGGTCCTGATAACTGTGTGCGCATGTATGTGGAAACGGATTATACCCTTTTCCAGAATAAAGGAAGCGTGGCCAATGTGGTATCTTACATGACGGGCGTTTTTAATCAGGTTACTGCCTTGTATGCCAATGAATCTGTAAATGTGGTGCTGCATGAATTGTATGTCTGGGATGTGGCAGACCCATATACAGGTCCATCCGCCAACAATTACTTAACGCAATTCAGAGATGAATTGAACGGTGTCTACAACGGCGACCTTGCACACCTGGTGGGGATCAATAATCTGGGTGGCGTTGCTTATCTGGATGTTCTTTGTAATTCGTTTTGGGGTGTGGGATACAGCAGTATCTATGCCACCTATAACAATGTACCTACCTATTCCTGGACAATAGAGGTACTATCACACGAAATAGGGCACAACCTGGGATCACCTCACAC
>JAEUUS010000459.1 GCA_016787545.1 Saprospiraceae bacterium | reverse complement strand
GCCTGAGCACAACCACCTATATTTCCTTGCGTATCAAATACTTCAAAAATTCTGGTAATGGTACCCCGATGACAAACAGAATCAAAAAGACTATAATCTACCTCTAATACGATAGAATCTACAGCACAAGAGGTAGAAGTGATGAAACCGTAGTCTTCGAGACTCGGATCAAAATCTTCACAATTAACGGTCAGGTTTTGCGGCGCTACACACAAAGGCGGATGTGGATCATCTACCAAAATTTGAATAGAACAATCTGTATAATGCCCTGCTCCATAACTTTCTGCAACAGTTCCCGAAGGCACTGGTATATCATAGATACGCAATACCGCGTCTATAGTGTCTGACTGATCCAAACAGCAAAAACGCAGGGAGTCTGTCCAAAGCGTATCAAACATACAGGCGGTAATGGCCAAAAAACGGGCTTTATATACCAGAGAATCTGTGCAGGAATCAGTAGAACCATTATCGAAAAAATCAGCCCCCACAGCAGCTGTTCCGTCTTCCAGCAATAACACCGTTGGCAAGGTGTCGCATTTTGCTACTGGTTTATCCATATCAGCCACCGTTAGCAAAAAGGTACAGTCGCCAAGATTGCCGCAGCTGTCTTCCACCACATAACTCATTAAGGTAGTACCAATCGGAAAATAAGCCGATCCCATCACCCCAAGTGTATCAAAATCCTGATGGTTGTTCCCCGGGAAATCGCTTAAAAAGCCCATCAAATTCTTACTTAGCCCATTATCGAGCCAAAAAGCCTGAAACCCGTTTACCGGCGAACAATTGTCATCTGCCACCACATCTGGCAGATTGACCAATCCATAACAGGTATCTGCTTGAACACTTACCAATACCGGCGCCGGACAAGCAATAGTTGGATTGGATTCATCCAGTATATAAATATCCTGAAGCAACAAATTCTTGGGAATGCTGGTGCAAAAATCGAACAGGTTCCAAATGCGCCGTACACGTCGATCTCCACAAGGTAAATGCAGCGGTAAATCCTGATAGTCGGCAGAAATATCGCAAATGGAATTGTTATTATCCATTTTATAGATTTTTCCATTGTGGACGATATAAGGCACTCCGGTTGCTGCAGGGGAAATGTTTGTATCCGGACATACCAGGTGTATATCGTCCGGAATGATTACATCATCCAACGTTGGCCGCACCATCCGGATCAATTGTATGCAGGAATTGGTGTTGTTGCTTTCATCAGTGGTTTGCCATCGCCGTTGTACCACTTTCGAAAAGGCAGAATCACAGTTATAGTTATTTGTCTGAATATCCACATAGGTAGGAGCGGTTGCCGTACCACAGGCATCGCTGACGGCAGGTATTGCATTTACAAGACCAAGATTGTTGCTCAGGTATATGGCTTCCAGGTTGGTTTCCATGCAGGAAACCGTCAGGTTCTGGCACTGAATAATGGGTTTGGTGATGTCTTTCACCTGCACATTACCCCAGCATTTGCCGTTGGACTCCAGATCGCTAATCCGAAATTGATAGGTCTTGCCTTTGTCGGCTGCTGTAAATGTGGCTGGCACCCAAGGACCATTGCCGAAGGGAGCTGTTCTGTCAACCTCTGAAATAAAGCGATTCCAGCAACCATAAGGTCCGCCTTCCAGTACTAACTGAGGTAAAATACTACCGGCACAATTGGGACCCTCTAATGATAACACGTATAGATCCTCACAAATCAAGGTTAAATCATTATCTTCTACCGTGAAACTAAAAGCACAGGTGGCTGTATTGCCTGCCAAATCGGTGGCTAAATACACACAGGTACTTACCCCTCTGGGGAAAACTGCTCCGGGTGCAGGCCCGGATAACTGAATAACAATGGCCGGCCCCTGATCGTCGGTTGCAGTAACCACGTAATTTAACACGGTATCACACTTGCCGGATCCCAACAAAAAGGTGTCGGAAACCGGACAAAAAATCATTGGGGGCACCGTATCGGCCAAAAAAACGGGTGGAGGAAAATTTTCAATTGTACGGGCTGTGCCCAACAGGTGAAAACAAAAAACCGAAAGCAGCAGGAGTAAAATTCGATTCATGGAAGACAGTAAAAATGGAATATAAGGTATTAAAAAAAAATACCGCGAAAATTGAGCCGACTTGTGCAATCTGCCAGAAGTTTACAAAAAAAGGCACAAATTTACCATACACTTATCCCTGGGTAACCTCGAACACACATTCCGCTAACGAACTACCGTTCACCAAAATGGCTAATGTGTGCTCGCCGGCAAAATGTTTCCGTGTGGTAAAATCCTCAAACCGCTGATATTTTTCTACCGGCAATTCCTGTCCGGCATTCAGGGTTAATTCCTTTATTTTGAATACTTTGACAGATGTTTTTCCGGATAATGTCTGGTAATCAATGCGGTATTCCAGTCGTACTAACACCGATTGTTCGGATTGGTTTTTTAAGGAAAAGGAAAAGTCCAATCTGCCGCCCACGGGCACTGTTGGCGTACAGCGTAGTTTTGTTACGGTTATGCCTGAAACTCCTTTTTGAAATCCGAAATGCGCCAAGGCCGCTGCATTACCTTTCTTCAACAATCCTCTACAGGCATGGCGTACGATCCAGTCGGTTTCTGCATTATTTCCTAACCAGCGTTCAGCAATAGCCAGCACTTTTTCAGGATGTTCTTTGGCTATATCATTCAAGTTGTTGGCTACTGAGCGGCGCACCGTTTCAGCCGGATCGTTTTTCAGGTTTTCTAAAATTGGAAAAATAGGCGATGGGTCGCGTTTAAGTGCAGGAACTCCCATACCCCAGGGCAAACGTGGCCGGATACCTTCGCTGCTCAGTCGGCGCACCATAGGACTTTGGTGTTTAGACCAAGCCAGCATTTGGGTGTACATGCGTTCAGGATACTGCAATAAAAAAGGCCGTACGGCAAATTCCGCACTGCTCCACCTGGTAAGTGTTTCCAATGCCGGAATAGAGACATCCGGATATGAAACGCCATGCATCTCCACAAAATCAGGCAGAAAAGTATATTCAAAGGTGAGTTTTTCACCATGGCGTTGCAGATATCGTTCTGTGGTGCGTACCACAATTTCCAGCGCTTGTACGTACTCCGATGGCAAATGAACACGCAATACTTCGCTGATTCGCCTTACCCGTTGCTTTAACTCCAACCATTCCCATTGATCGTCAAATAGTTGTGTCAAAAATTTTTGTACCGGAAATGCCGGATAAACCGCCTTCACCTCGCCTGTGAATGGCTCAAGAAGTGGTCGGGAAAAGATGTTTTTTAGTGGTTCTGCCATAGCTTAACATGCTCTAAATGCGTCCTGTTCGCCCAAATATCGGAAATTGCACAGTGTGCTGCACACCGTCAGGCCACACGCTTTTGATTCGTTCCATAAAGGATTCATCCAGAGGACTCTTGCCCTCCTTTTTGATATAATGCTGCACTGCCGACCAGGTGCTTAAATAGCCTATCAGGTCGTCAACCGTCCAGAGATATCTGGAGGCCATTTCCGGCAACGGAATTTCTTCCAATGGGAATGGTATGGTTTGATAGGCTTGTTCCACTAAACCACGCTCCGGATCCCAGCAATTTGCCAGGGTTTGACGATAAAAGTGATTAATCACTTTGTCAATATTTTCATTCACTATCAATAAGTTATACCCAATCAGCGCTAGTATTCCACCAGGTTTCAATACTCGCCTGATAGCCGGATAAAACAGATCGAAATCAAACCAGTGTGCAGCCTGCCCCACCGTAATCAGGTCCATCGAATGTGCCGGAAAATCCGGTTCCTCTGCCCGTCCGGTTTGGTATCGGATATTAGGGCGTTGCGCGGCATTTTTAAGCTGATTTTCACTGATATCCGTAGCGTCTACTCGCTGGAATCGCGTTGCTAAAGCCACTGCCATTTGGCCGTTACCTGTTGCACAATCCCAGGCCCGGTCAAAGTGCAGACATTGGGAAAACAGGAAATCATACAGTTCCGCCGGGTAACCCGGTCGGAACTGTGCATATTGGGTAGATTGTGTGGAAAAGTTGTCTTTCATTTTAGACGGCTTATGGTGGACGGCCTACGGTGGACGGACTACGGTGGACGGCTTACGGTTGACGGTGGGGTTGAGTGGGTAGTTTAACTAATGTGGGTTGTCATCCCGAGTACTCGGGACCTACACAAGCCAAGTTCCGTGGTTCTCCCTTTGCTCAAGTGAATTATGGGTAGACGGGCTTGTGTAGGTCCCGGTTCCTGTGATGACAACCCACGTTGTTATAACTACCCACGCAAACCCACCGTCTACCGTCTACTGTATCACGGCCTCGCCGGGCCGCCATATTTACCGGCCCAGTCAAACATTTCTGCCAGCACATGAAGCACGCTTTCACGCGCGCGATAGCCATGACTTTCATGTGGCAACAATACCAGCCTTGCGGTACCTCCGGTGCCTTTGATGGCCTGATAAAGGCGCTCGCTTTGAACCGTAAAAGTACCCGGGTTGTTGTCGGCTTCGCCGTGAATCATCAAAAGCGGTTTTTTGATTTGATCGGCAAAATGGAACGGCGAAACATTCATGTAAATATCCTTGGCTTCCCAATAATTGCGGCGTTCACTTTGAAATCCGAAAGGAGTAAGCGTGCGGTTATAAGCGCCGGAACGGGCAATCCCATAGGCGTAATCGTTGCTATGCGCCAGCAGATTCGCGGTCATGAAGGCGCCGTAAGAGTGCCCCCCCACCCCTACTTTAGTCCGGTCAATAATACCCAGCGAATCCAGGTAATCAATGGCTGCACGGCCCGAAGAGGTTGCTTGCTCCCGGAAAGTGTTGTTCATGGTTTCAGGATCCCCCACAATCGGAATAGTAGCGTCCATCAATACCGCATAACCCTGGGTTACCATAAACAGCGGAGAATCGTTGCGGTAGAAGGTGAAGGTGTTGTCCGTTACACGTACCTGGCCGGCAGTATTTTTATCTGTATACTCCAATGGATAAGCCCAAATGAACAGAGGTAGTTTTTGGCCAGGTTTATAATCTGCAGGCAGGTAGAGGGTGCCGGAAAGTGGCACTCCATCCGGACGATTGTACTTCACCACGCGTTTTTCAATACCGGTGAGTTGCGGCGCCGGATCGACAAAGGAAGTGAGGGCTTTGCGGGACTGGTCTTTTAGTCCCAACAAAAAGAAATTCGGCGCTTCGGTTTTGCTTTGGTAACGTGTAACGATTTGATTGCGATCCTTTCCGGCAAAGGCAATGAACTCTTCAAAGGTTTTGTCTCTGGATTTAAACAAGGTTTGTTTTTCCCCTGTTTTGAGGTTAATTTTATCCAGTCGTGGATACTGACCCGCATCAGAATTGCCCGGAGCATCGTAATACAACCACTCCCCTTCCTGAGCCACCACCCAATCGCCGTTTGGGAGCCGGTCGTAAACCGGATTTCCGGGATTGTTGTAATCATCGTTTACGCTCAGGTCAAAAAGTGTGTCTTTTTTGCCGGGTTGTTGCAGATTCAGGAAATAGGTAGTAAACCAGCGACGGTCGCGATCAAATTCCGTGAGCAATCCTGCATCTTTTTCAGCCAGCCATTCAAAACCTGAATACCGGTATTTAGTTTGCAGCAGTTCGCGGGCTTGTGCAGAAAAAGGGGCGTCCAGCAACATCACTTTATCCCGGAAATCTGCTTTTTTCTTCGGGTCGCCGCCATCCAATGCTTCTGCCCAAATGAGGCGGGCGCCATAAAGAGGCTGCCATTCCAAAGAACGCGGTCCGGTAACTACCCCCTGCCGAGGGATTTCATCGGTAACCCCAAGGTCCACAACCGTCCGAATCGCCTTGCCATTCTGGTCCCAAATTTCCGTTTTGCGCGCAAAATTGCTGTATTGCACCCGGTAAGAGAATGGTTTGCGCAGCTGACTCACTAAAACATATCGTTCGTCGGGCGACCAGTCAATGGCGGTAAAGAGTCCCGGACTTCCGAGCAACTGTGTTTTGCCGCTGTTTGCGCTGATCAACAGGAGCTGACTGGCGCCATAGTAGTCAAACAAAAATTCATCGTGTTCATTTTTCAGCAGATCCTGGTAAGTCATCACCTGCGAAACTTTGCCGGCTGTTTCTTCAATAGAAGGGCCGGATGGCACCACGGTTGCGCTGGGCGCCGGGCCCCGGCCTGCCGGGATACTGCGCACACAGAGCCTGTCGGAGTCTTCCATCCAGAAAAACGCTGTGCCCAGCATATCGTTGAGGTAAAAATTACCCAGACGTTTGCTTTTGCCGGTTTGGGCGTCAGCCACCCATAGTTGAACGCCGTCTGCTACGTCCACCGCAAAGGCTATACGTTTTCCATCAGGCGACCAGGCTGGAATACCTGCCATTCTGCCGGTTTTAGGCATTTCGATGGATACAGATTTTCCGCTCTGGAACCATTGAATGGTGGCGCCTGTAAATTCTGTAATGCGTTGCCGTGCGTTGATTTGTGGATTCACCCGTAACCCACCGAGTTTTAGAAAAGGTTGGGCAAGTGTGGCAATGCCCGGATTGGGATTATAATCTGTAAGCATGAGGGCGTCGTGCGTTGGGTTCATGCTTACTTGTGGGGTCGGTTTGGCTTCCACAATGGCTGCTACATCAGCCGGCGGCCGACGATAAGGATTGTTTTGTGCTGAAGCTTCCGAAAGGCAGTGTGAAAACACCGTAATCAGTAACAGGCTGTGAAAAAGTTTTTTTTGAATTTTCATGGCGAATTCGGGCTTTCTAGCCCTTTTGTTCAAATGTTAAAATGCGCTGCAAAAAATATTATTTCGCATAAAAAGCGAACTAAAGGAACAATAATTCTGTTACCCCCTAAAGTTTTTTGCAGTTTTTAGAATAAAATTTTTCGGTTACAACAAAGATAAATACCTTTGTGTCGTTCTTTCACCCTTAGTCAACTCCACTACAATGGCTGTAAAGTTTCCGGTCAAAGTTACAACGACCTCCCAGTCCAGACTCTCCTCTGTTGACTTTAACAACATCCCTTTTGGGAAAGTGATTTCTGACCACATGTTTGTTGCTGATTTCGATGGCAAACAGTGGACCGATCTCCGTATTGAGCCGTTTGCCAACCTGAATATTTCTCCGGCAAATCTTGCGCTTCATTATGGACAGAGTATTTTTGAAGGAATGAAAGCCACCAAAGTACATGGTGAGCCGGTATTGTTTCGTCCGGAAATGCACGCACGTCGTTTCAACGTATCCGCTGAGCGTATGTGTATGCCACAGATCCCGGAAGAGCTTTTTGTTCAGGCATTAAAGATGTTGGTTGATCTCGACCGCGACTGGATTCCGGCCGGCGACGACCACGCCCTGTATATCCGCCCATTAATGTTTGCCACTGATGAATATTTCGGTGTGCACACGTCTGAGAACTACCGCTTTTTGGTGTTCACAGGACCAGTAGGCCCCTATTACCCGAAACCCATTAAACTGTGGGTCGAGGAAGTTTTCACCCGTGCTGCCCAGGGTGGTGCAGGTGAAGCTAAATGCGCCGGTAACTACGGCGCATCCCTCCTCCCGGCCCAGCGTGCCAAAGCCGCCGGGTACGATCAGGTGATGTGGATGGATGCTGTGGAAAAGAAATACGTTCAGGAAGTTGGCACTATGAACCTCTTCTTTGTCATTGACGGCAAAGTAATCACCCCTGCTACTACCGGCACCATCCTGCGCGGCGTAACGAGGGATTCTTTCATCACCTTGTTGAAGGAATGGGGTTACACCGTGGAAGACCGCCTGCTCAGCATCGCTGAAATTGCCGATGCTTACTGGCGTGGAACCCTCCAGGAGTGTTTTGGCGCTGGAACAGCAGCTGTGGTAAGCCATATCAGTGAGATCACTTGGCGCGACCGCAAACTGGAATTGCCTCCGGTAGACGAAACCCATCGCCCGGTAGGCACCCGACTGAAAAAACACATCAATCAACTTCGCATGGGCTTGCAGCCTGATGTTCATGGCTGGCTCCAAACCTGCGAAAATTCCGGCGTCGACCTGTTCATGGAACAGGAAGTGAGCATGGTAGCGTAAGAGAAGAAGGGACGCCACCCACATGTAAAGGTTTTGAAAAGTGACGATAGACCGCTTTCCTGATCTCAGGAGGGCGGTTTTTTTTGTGAACGCGGGTTGGAACGCGGATGGGAACGCGGATTTTTTATTTGGAACGCGGATGCCGCAGATGACGCGGATTTTAGTGCTGCCTTCGGCAGCCTTTTTTAGAAAAAATGGAGATTTCAATGCTATTAAACCCAAAATTGCCGAAGGCAATTTTCAAAATCCGCGTCATCTGCGTCATCCGCGTTCCAAAAAATCCGCGTTCAAACCCGCGTTCAAACCCGTGTTCCAGAGCAGGAAGTGGGGCATGGCCTGTGCCCAGGTGGCTGGTTCATGTCGCCCTTCCGGAAGCTCCAGGTAATGAATATGATTTTTCGGTATGCCCTTTTTTTCCAGGGCCTGAATCAGATCCAGGGTGTCGTCAATGGCATCTATTACGCCATTATGGTTACGATCGTCTGTTTCATCCAATGCCCCGCACTGGAACCAAAAACGCTGGTTTGGGTTGCTTTGGCCACTCTTTTCAACAATATCGTGCATAATGCGGTCAGCATCCGGGTCGTGTTCCCGCACTTCATGTGATCGCCACCAAAAGGAGCCGGAAAAAACACCTGCTATGCCAAATACTTCCGGATGCGCCCAGGCTATGTCAAAGGCAGATAATCCGCCTAAAGAAAAGCCGGCAAAAGCACTGTTTTCAGGTGTGTCAGACAGTGGGAAACGAAGTTTTAAATGTGGCAACAATTCTTCCAGTATAAATCGGGTGTACGCCGACGCTAAATCACCGCGCCCTTTGTAGTCTGGCTGACGACCAGTGCCATATTCTCTGATTCGTCGATCATTGCAATGGATTCCAAAAATTAGCTGCGGGACTACATCCTGTTTTTGGGACAACTTTTTCAGGATGCCTTCTATATCCATCTTTCTTAAATCCTGCCCGTCGTTGAACAAAACGAAAGGAAATTTACCCGGGTTTTTGGAAAGGTGTTTTCCCGGTAAGTAGGCATCAACCGTGTACTCTCTCTGTAAACAGGAAGACTTAATGGTGAAAGTTTCCATTCTCGGCGCCCCCCTGGAATTTCGAAATACGGGTTTCTGAAAGAAGTTCATAAGCGATGATAAGGCACAAAGGAGCGTAGCACGAAGGCGCAAAGACACGAAGACGCAAAGGCGCAAAGAGGTAGTTGGCCTTCGGCCGAAAAATAAGAAAAGAAGAGAGGGATAATTTGGTACCCAAAGGGTGGCTGCAGGCCATCCTTTGGGTCTTAGCGTCTTCGTGCCTTAGCGTCTTTGTGTCCTCGTGCTATTCCCACTTCGAGCCTTGTCCTACATGAGGACTTCTGGTACAAATTGCTTGTAGATACCGGCCTGCATTTTTTCGCGTACAGCGGAGAATGCCTCGAGGGTGATCTGGATGTCTTCTTCGGTATGAGAAGCCGTTGGGATAAGGCGCAGGATGATCATGCCTTTTGGAATGACCGGATACACCACGATGGAGCAGAATACGCCGTAGTTCTCGCGCATATCTTTTACCAGAGCCATCGCTTCTTCTACCTCGCCGTGCATGTACACGGGCGTTACACAGGTATTGGTGTCGCCAATATCGAAACCGCGCTCTGTGAGGCCGTTTTGCAGCATGCGCACATTGTGCCAGAGTTTTTCGCGGAGTTCAGGCTTGGTGGTAAGCAGTTCGAAGCGTTTCAGCAGGCCTTCTACCAGCGGCATTGGGAGCGACTTGGCGAAGATCTGGCTGCGCATGTTGTACTTCAGGAACTGGATAATTTCCGGTTGTGCGGCAATGAAGCCACCAATCAGCGCCATGCTTTTAGCGAAGGTGCTGAAGTAAATATCCACGTCGTGGGTTACATTTTGTTCTTCAGCAGTGCCTGCGCCGGTAGCGCCCAACATGCCGTAGCCATGAGCATCGTCGATGAACAGGCGGAAGCCGTATTTCTCCTTGAGGGTGCAGATTTCACGCAATTTACCCTGGTCGCCGCGCATACCGAATACCCCTTCGGTGATAACCAGGATACCGCCGCCGCTTTCGTCGGTGAGGCGTTTGGCGCGTTCGAGGCATTTTTCCAGGCTGGCAACATCGTTGTGTGTGAAAGCGAAGCGTTTGCCCATGTGCATACGCACGGCATCCACGATGCAGGCATGGCTTTCGGCATCGTACACCACCACATCGTGGCGGGTAAGCAGTGCATCAATAGCCGATAGTACGCCCTGGTATCCGTAGTTAACCAGCAGGCCTGCTGGTTTGCCCACGTGATTGGCCAGTTGGGTTTCGAGTTTATGGTGCAGCTGGGTGTCGCCGCTCATCATACGGGCGCCCATAGGATACGCCAGGCCCCAGCGGGCTGCGCCTTCAGCATCGGCTTTGCGTACTTCGGGGTGGTTGGCCAGGCCGAGGTAGTTGTTGATACTCCAACAAACCACTTCTTTGCCTTTGAATGTCATGCGGTTTCCGAGTTCGCCTTCCAGTTGAGGGAACATGTAGTAGCCTTCCGCCACTTCGGCATATTTGCCCAGCGGGCCTGCCTGCTTGTAAATTCTTTCAAATAAATCCACTGTTCAGGAATGTGTTGGTGAGTGTATGGACGTTGGATGCTGGACTGTTGGATA
>JAEUUS010000443.1 GCA_016787545.1 Saprospiraceae bacterium | reverse complement strand
TATCCCTGTTTCATTTCGAGGATTTTTTGCAATCCGAAAGGCCCCGACTTTCCAATTGCGGTTTTCAAACCGTAGGTTTGCCCCTCGTCATGTCATTAGACACCATTAAACAACCTATTGCTGCCGAACTCGATACCTTTGAGTTACGCTTTCGCGATGCTATGCGAAGCCATGTGCCATTGCTCGACAAAATTACCTGGTATATCGTGCAGCGCAAGGGTAAGCAGGTTCGACCAATGTTGGTACTCCTGAGCGCCAGACTGTTTGGCCCTATCGGAGAACCCTCCTACACCGCCGCTTCCATGGTGGAATTACTACATACTGCCTCTTTGGTACACGACGATGTAGTGGATGACGCCAACGAACGCCGTGGCTTTTTCTCTATTAATGCACTCTGGAAAAATAAAATTGCCGTATTGGTTGGCGATTTTCTCCTCTCCCAGGGTCTGTTGCTTTCTGTAAAAAACCAGCAGTTCACCATGCTGGAACTCATCAGCAGAGGCGTGAAAGAAATGGCAGAAGGTGAGCTCATGCAAATGGAAAAAGCCCGCCGACTGGATATCAAAGAAGAAGTTTATTACGAAATCATCCGGCAAAAAACCGCTTCACTCCTCGCTGCAGCCTGTAGCGCCGGCGCAGTAAGCACAGCGCCAGGCGATGAAGAAATTAAAAAACGTATGTGGCTGTTCGGGGAAAAAACCGGTATGGCTTTCCAGATTCGCGACGACCTGTTCGATTTTGGCGACGATGATGTAGGCAAACCTCTGGGTATTGATATCAAGGAAAAGAAAATGACGCTTCCGCTTATTTATGCCCTCAATCAGGCAGAAAAAAGTGAACGCCGGCGTATCATCAACATCGTTAAAAATGAAAGCCATAAACCGGAAAAAGTGGATGAAGTGATCCGGTTTGTGCGCCAAAGCGGCGGACTCGATTATGCCCGTGAAGCCATGTATCGATTTCGCCAGGAAGCTTTTGATTTGCTCGAAATGGCGCCCGAAAGCCCCGCCCGACAATCCCTGAGGGATTTGCTGGTGTTTGTTACCGAAAGAAAACGATAAACTACTCCATGACTCAGCTTCAGATTTTCGAATTCAGCCCGTTTGCAGAAAACACCTATGTATTATGGGACGAAACGCGCCAATGCGTCATTTTTGATCCGGGATGTTATACCCAGGAAGAACAAAATATACTGCAAAAATTTATCACTGAAAATGCACTTCAGCCCGTGCGGCTGATCAATACACATTGTCATCTGGACCATGTGTTCGGCAATCCATTTGTTGTTAAAACCTGGGGAATAGGCCTTGAAATTCATGAAGGCGAATTGCCTGTATTGGGCAGTTTCGAACGCGTTTGCCAGATGTATGGAATCCCATTCCACGAGGCGCAACCTATGCCGGTTAATTTCATAGAAGGCGGAGAAACTATTTCTTTCGGGCAAACCAAACTGAAGGTGTTGTACACACCTGGGCACTCACCCGCCAGCATATCCTTTTACTGTGAAGAAGAAGGTTTCGTCATCGCCGGAGATGTACTTTTCCTCGAAAGTATTGGCCGTACTGATCTACCGGGTGGAAATTTCGATACCCTTCTTCATTCCATCAGAACGCAACTTTTTACACTACCTGACGAAACTATCGTGTATCCCGGCCATGGACCGGCCACAACAGTTCGACACGAAAAGGAATACAACCCTTTCTTGTAATCGGCTACTCCTGTAGTTCTATTTTCTTTCGTTTGTTCCATCCTATTTTTTCCAGCACCCGGTCAAACATCCAGTACACTACTGGTACAACGATGAGCGACAGGAACATGGAGGAATTCAGACCGCCAATAATGGCCCAGGCCAGGCCGTTTTTCCAGTCGGAACCTGATCCTTGTGCAAATGCAATCGGCAACAGGCCGATTACCATGGCAATATTGGTCATCAATACCGGCCGGAAACGCATTTTAGTCGCTTCCAGCAAAGCAGCTTTCAACTCCAGGCCTTCCTCTCTGAGTTGATTGGCAAAATCCACCACCAAAATAGCATTTTTACCCACTAATCCAATCAACATCAGCAAACCCAGGCCGGTAAACACCGTGAGGTTTTCGCTGGCCAACGCCAACGCCAACAAAGCGCCAATCACTGATAATGGTATAGAAACCAATACCACTAACGGATAAACCCAGTTGTCGTATAACGCAACCATAATAAGATAAACCAACAAAAGCGATGTCCACAAGGCAAAACCCAAACTGCCAATAGCCATTTGCTGTCGCTTGATATCACCGCCAAACTTGATGATAGTTCCTGGCGGCAGACTTAATTTATCCAGCCGGGCTTTAATCTCCCTTGTCACGGTACCATTTGGCCGGCCAATCACCTGAGCTGTGAGCATCAGGGAGGTAGTACGGTCCCTGCGTTCCAAACGGGTAGGAGCTGCACCCTGCGTAACATCCGCGAACTGCTTAAGATACACCGTACTTCCTAATGGATTCACGAACGAAAGGCTCTTAATATCTTCTACACTACGACGGTCAAAGGCGTCCAATGCTATTCGAATGGGGTATTCAAAATCTCCGTCACGGAATTTGGCGTCTGTATTTCCGCTAAAAGCTGTTTGCAAAGTTAAACCCACCTGTGCCATAGCCAATCCGTAATCTGCCATACGCTGCCTGTTCACCTCCACCTTTACCTCTGGGTTCCCACCTTCTACAGATGCGCCAATTTCCACGCAACCCGGAACAGCTGCCATTTCTACTTTTACTTTTTCCGAAAGAACCAGCAAACTATCAAGGCTCGGACCATTCAACATGATCTCAATGGGAGAAAATGATAGCCCAAGAATATCGATAGGATTGGTTTTAATGCGGGCACCGGCAATAATTTCTTCAAGTTTGACTTTGGTCTTACGGGCAAAAATGGGCGTTAATTCTTTACGTATTCCACCATAAGGGGTCAAAAACACTTGTATTTCAGCAATATTGGGCGCATTTAGTCCGAATGATTTGTTGTTGGAGCCTACCGTTGTAAAGGTTCGCACCACCTCAGGTTGATCACGCAGCCAGGCTTCAACCTGTTTGGCTATTGCGTCAGTTTGTGTAAGAGAAGCGTCTTGTGGCAATACTATTTCCAGCAAAAACTCACCCCGTTCACCATGTTCCATAAAGGCATTTCCGATCAACCCGGATGTCACCAAGGTGAAGGAACCAAGAAACATGCCTACAGCAATCAACAGCGTAATAACTTTAGTACGCCTGTTTTTCAATGCCAGATCCAACAACCGAACAAAACCACTGGACACCCATTCCAGAAAATGTTCAAACCCAAGTATGATGCGACCAGCCAGGTTTCTCCCCTCAAAACGATGTAATTTACCTATCCTTGAAGTCATCCAGGGTACCAATGTAAACGAAACCAATAACGACATCAGGGTAGAGGTCAAAACCGTCATACAAAACTGACGCAACAGATTTGGCACCAACCCTACTGTAAACACAATAGGAAGAAACACCACTACGTCTACCAGCGTTATACTCACCGCAGTAAATCCAATTTCCATTCGACCATCATAACTCGCCTGCACCTTGTTTTTACCCATTTCAAAGTGCCTGTAAATATTCTCAATGACCACAATAGCATCATCAACCAATATCCCAATGGCCAAAGAAAGGCCCAGCAACGACATCAAATTCAAGGAATAACCGAGCAGCTTCATCATCACAAAAGTGCTCACGATAGAGGTAGGAATGGAAATCAATACGATAGCCGCATTGCGCAAACTGTGCAAAAACAACAGCATAACCAACCCTACCAGTATAACCGCCACAAGCAAATCCTCAATAACCGCATTGGTTGCCTTTTTGGTAAATGTGCTGCTGTTGGCCACCACATCTATGCGCAATCCCTGAGTAGCATAGGCTTTTTCAAGACTCACAATTTTGGCTAAAACCAATTTCGACATCTCTACGGCATTCGCATCACCTTGTTTCCGAATGGTAATACCTACTGCCGGCTGCCCGTCGGCGCGACAAATGATTTCAGGATCCCGGGTTCCATCCTGAATTTCAGCAATATCTTTCAGAAAAATAGATGAGCCGAATCGACTCTTACCTACAACCAGATTACGGATATCATTGATATCCAGGAATTTACCAGCTAATCGAATACGAAGTTGTCCTTGTTCGCCACTCACCTTGCCGGTTGGGAAATCCAGATTGGCCGTCTGAACCGCTTGTGTAACTTGTAGTAACGATAAGCCATATTGCTCTAATCGGGAAGAGGAAATATTGATTTTAATTTCCCGTTCCTCCCCGCCAAGTATGCTTACCTGCGCCACCCCCTTTACCTGTGAAATTTCAGGAACAACCCTGTTTTTAATCACATCATAAAATGCCGGTCCTGTGATATTTCCGGCAACACCCAGTTTGAGAACCGGAAGTTCATCAAGCGCAAACTTGTTAATCACCGGTGTCCGAACTTCCTTTGGCAGGGATGCCTGCAATTGATTGATTTTGCGCTGTAATTCCTGCACCGCCTTATCAAGATCCACAGATTGCTCAAACTCGATCGCAACAAAAGAAGAATTTTCCTGCGAACCAATCTGTACCTGGTCTATACCCTCCAGCGACGAAATTGCGTCTTCAATAGGCTTACTCACTGCATTTTCCACTTCTGCAGGAGATGCGCCGGGATAAATAGTGATAATGGTAACAATTGGTGCGCTGAACTTTGGCACCAACTCGATAGGCAGGCGCATATAACTGGCAATCCCCATAAAGGTCAATACGGCGAAAACGACGATGACCATGGAAGGCCGGCGGATAGAAAGTGCGGTTATATTCACAGCGCGAAGGTAATTTTTTACACGCAGATTGCCATTCAGAACACGGGGAACGCGGATTTTTTACTTGGAACGCTGATGACGCGGGGAACGCGGATTTTTTTTGGAACGCTGATGACGCAGATGACGCGGATTTTTAATATTGCCTTCGGCAATATTGTGGCGGAAAAGCTTAACATTTTTCATTTACTAAAAAAGACTGCCGAAGGCAGTAGAAAAATCCGCGCCATCAGCGTCATCAGCGTTCCAAAAAAATCCGCGTCATCAGCGTCATCCGCGTTCCAAAAAAAATCCGCGTCACCAGCGTCATCCGCGTTCCAAAAAAAAATCCGCGTCACCAGCGTCATCAGCGTTCCAAAAAAATCCGCGTCACCAGCGTCATCCGCGTTCCACAAAAAAAATCCGCGTCACCAGCGTCATCTGCGTTCCAAAAAAAATCCGCGTCATCAGCGTTATCCGCGTTCCACAAAAAAAATCCGCGTCACCAGCGTCATCTGCGTTCCAAAAAAAATCCGCGTCACCAGCGTCATCCGCGTTCCAAAAAAATCCGCGTCATCAGCGTTATCCGCGTTCCACAAAAAAAATCCGTGTCACCAGCGTCATCAGCGTTCCAAAAAATCCGCGTTCTCCGCGTTCAAAACCCCGAGTTCAAGTCCTTCGCGTTCCCCCAACTGCACAAAAATGGCTTTATGCCCGAAATCAAGCAGCAACGCCTCATTACTATACAGTTCACTTTCATGCCTGGTGAGTCGGATGGCGCGCAGCATTTCTCCGGCTGCCTGCTGCCACAAGGGCTGGGCATTTGCCATCATGCGCTGTAAAACAGGTTTCCCGTGTAACTCCTGCAGTTTCCTGGCAGTATCCATCAATATTTCAGAACCTATGATCCGAATCGCTTCCGAATCTTCTCCTCCGGAAAGCATCAGGCACTCGCCGGAATCAAACATTAACTCCAACGTAAATAAAAATCCACCACCCTCACCATCTGGCCAAATATAATAATACACCGCCTTCAGCCGCATATCTTCATACCCCAGAAAGGCCTCCACCTCCTCCTGACGGAAACAATTAAAGGGTATTTTATCCTCAGATGCGTTGTCTTTTTGCATATCTGTAATTTGGTTTATACTGCTGAAGCTCGGAGTTAGGAGCCTGTAATTCATGTGGCACAAAAATCTTCTTTCCGACAACGACAACAGTGATAAAGTGCAAAGGTCGTAACTTTCCCCTTCAAACCCCTCAAACCCTTCAAACCCTTCAAACCCCTCAAACCCCTCAAACCCCTTCAAACCCCTCAAACCCCTTCAAACCCCTTCAAACCCCTCAAACCCCTCAAACCCCTCAAACCCTTCCCATGCCCTTCCTCTCTCACTTCAGCCAGGCGTTTCAATCCGGTCAGTTGCTCAAATGCACCCTGGCCCGACCCGCTGCCGGCGCTCCGGAAGGCTTGAAAAATATCTATATCCGACCAGTTTCGCTGAAAAAAGGCCTGCATCTGGCCTTCACCTACCGTTACAAAACCCGGGATGAAGTCAAAAACTTCCCCCTGGATGAAGCCCTCGCTCAATTGGAAATCCTGCTCGGAAAACAATTCCTGCAGGCAGATTTACTTACCCCGGAACGCGACTATACCCTGGTGTACGACAAACAAGGCGTTGGCAAATTAAGTGAAAAAAAGCCCTCGCAACCTCAGGCTTCTGCCACCCCGGCCTCTCACGACCGCGCCAAACACCGGCTGCTGGACCCCGCAGCACCCTGGCTGCACCTGCTGGGCATCACCAACGCCAAAGGTGAAGTGCTGGCTGCCAGTCAGGACAAATGGAAACAGATCAATAAATACCTCGAAATTATAGAAAGCCTGCTGCGGGAGCAACCCCTGCCTCAGGGCGCCCGTATAGCGGATATGGGATCCGGAAAAGGATACCTCACTTTTGCCCTGTACGATTATCTGTGCAACCACCTGCGCCTGAATCCCGTCATTACCGGCATCGAACTGCGTCCGGCGCTGGTAGATTTTTGCAATAAAACAGCCCGGAATGCGGGTTTTGAACAATTGCAGTTTGTAGCCCAGGACATCGCAGAATACGATGGCGGCTTGTTAGACATGCTCATTGCCCTGCACGCCTGCGATACGGCCACCGATTTGGCGCTGGCAGCCGGCATCCGGCACAAAGCCCGTATTTTAGTAGTGGCGCCTTGTTGCCACAAACAGATTCGGCGCGAAATGCAACCTCAAAACGAAATGGCCCCTCTGTTAAAACACGGCATCCTGCTGGAACGCCAGGCCGAAATGATCACCGACGGCATCCGGGCGCTGCTGCTGGAATCCGAAGGGTATCACACCAAGGTTTTTGAATTTGTCTCCACAGAGCATACCGCTAAAAATGTGATGATCACAGCCACTTTGGAAAGCAAAAAATTGAACCAACGACGAGCCGAAGCGTTGCAACAAATAGCTGCGCTTAAAGCCGGTTTCGGAATTCAACAACACTGGCTGGAAAAATTATTGACCCATTAACCCTTTGTTTGTTGACCAAAATGTCTTTGAAATGTTATTTTGTAGAAAAAGTACGTCTCTACAATAATAAGGCGCAAATCTTGCGTTTGTAAGGAGTAAAGGTGTTTGAGGGGGCAGGGGGCGCCGCCGTGGTTTGATGTATCCCGGAATGGTATTCCGGGAAGAATTTCAAGGCAACTCCCCCAACACCAAAACACTAATGCACCGAAACACCGAAACACCAAAACACTAAAAACATTTAAGCACTCAAAACAATTCTCGCCCATGCAATTACATCCTCGCCGTTCCGGCAAATTTGATCTGGATAAATTTCTTCAAGATATGAAGTTAAAAACATCGCTCGCCCTCTTTTCCATCGTTGGATTGGTGGGCATCGCCCTGTTGGTTAAATACAACCCATTCGACAACGGTGGCCCGCAAAGCTCGCCAGAACGCGATGCTGCGCTGATCCGCACCATCACACAAGTGCTTACTCGCGGCCACTTCCAGCCAAAAGAAATTGATGACACTTTTTCTAAAAGTGTTTATACCCTCTACCTCAAAGATGTAGATGGCGGCAAACGGTTCCTCACACAGGCCGATATCGAACTATTGAAGCCCTATGAGCTGCAACTGGACGACCAAACCCGCGCCGGTACGTTCCAGTTTTTCGATATCTCCGTGCAACGTCTCGATGCCTCTCTGGTAAAAACCCAAAACTGGTACCGCGAAATCCTCGGCAAGCCGCTGGATTTCTCCAAAAACGACGAGCTCCAGGCCGATGGCGACAAGCTGAAATGGGCAAAAGACGACAACGACCTGCGGAATCGATGGGAGCGCTGGATGAAATATGAAGTGCTTAGTCGTGTGACCGAAGAACAGGATAAACAGGAAAAACCTGAATTCAAAGGCGATAAAAAAGACTTCGCAACACTGGAAAAAGAACAGCGCGCCAAGGTGCTCGATGTGTACGACAAGTGGTTCAAGCGCCTGCAAAAGCTGGACCACAACCGTCGCCTGGAAATCTATCTGAATGCCATTACCAACTATTTTGATCCGCATACGGGCTACTACTCCCCGCGGGAAAAAGAGAACTTCGACATTCAGATGTCCGGAAAACTGGAAGGTATCGGCGCCCGCCTGCAAAGCGACGGCGAAAAGACCTCTGTTTCTGAAATCGTACCCGGCGGACCAGCCTGGAAACAAGGCGTGCTGCAAGCCAAAGACGTGATCCTCAAAGTAGCACAAGGCGAAACAGATGCAGAATCTGTAGACATCATGGGCTGGGATATCGACGATGTAGTATCAAAAGTACGTGGCCCAAAAGACACTAAAGTAACCCTCACCATTCAAAAACCTGATGGCTCAGAAAAGATAATCACCATTGTACGTGATGTGGTTATCATGGAAGAAGGCTTTGCCAAATCCCTGATCCTCAACGAAAACAGTGCCCCAACTGAACGCATCGGATATATCTATCTGCCTAAATTCTATGCAGATTTTGAGTCTGGTAAAACAAGCTGCGCTCAGGACGTTGCGGCCGAGGTGGAAAAACTCAAAAAGGAAAATGTAAAAGGTATCATCCTCGACCTGCGCAACAACGGTGGCGGTTCTCTCCGCGACGT
>JAEUUS010000420.1 GCA_016787545.1 Saprospiraceae bacterium | reverse complement strand
GTACGTATCAAAATCCGGATCCTCATCCCACCAGTCATAATCATTGGTAATCCCGATTCCACCCACGCCTACTTTCATAGACGCATAACCGTGTACCGCTTTTTGGGTTGGAATGGAATAGCCCAACCACAAGCCGCCGTACCCCAGTGCCACCGCGCCATCTGGCTGGTCTACCTGTGGCACGGTAAACAATTCTCCCTGACCAAATCCACCAATCATAAACTGGTTGAATACCAGACCGCCGCCGCCGCCTGCTCCATAACCGCCATTGCCTTTTACTTTGCCGTAAGTAAAAATCGGACCGCCAAAGCCGCCGCGAATTTTGGATTTCTGAAAAAGCGTCTGTTCCGTTTGTGCCTGAGCCTGCATCATCATCAAGGCGCTAAAGGCAACCATCATCAAAAATTTCATAGCTGAATCTTGTTGTTAGAATGGAATGTTGTTGTTGTTTGATACTCAGACACCAAATCCCGGCATTCACCCTGAGTGCCTCTGCAAAAAAGTTTCAAGCCCAAATAGGGTAGGGATACCGGCGAAAGTCCGGAACTTGTTGGCCGATAAAACAAAACGGTATGAAGCAATACTTGAAACAACTGCGTAATGGGTTGATAATCACCAACTTTTTTCTCTCTTTTTGTCCACTCAACGCACAACAACAAGCATATTTCCCCGATCCGGATCCCGCCATTCGCCAACGTATTGAAGCATGGAAAGACCTCAAATTCGGGTTGCTGATGCACTGGGGCGCTTACAGTCAATGGGGAATTGTAGAGAGCTGGAGCATCTGCCCCGAAGACCTGTCGTGGGCAACCGGCGGCCGTAAAAAAGGGGTGTCAGATACCTATCAGGGTTACGTGGAAGCTTACGAAAACCTGCCCAAGACCTTTAATCCGGTTCAGTTTAACCCGGAAAAATGGGCCGCCGCTGCACGTGAGGCTGGTATGAAATATGTGGTGTTTACCACCAAACACCACGATGGTTTTTGCATGTTTGATACCAAAACCACGGATTACAAAATTACCGGCTCACAAAGTCCGTTTCGTGATAATCCCAGGAGCAATGTAGCCAAAGAAATTTTCCAGGCTTTTCGCAAGGAAGGACTCTGGACCGGCGCATATTTTTCCAAACCAGATTGGCATTCAGATGATTATTGGTGGCGCCATTTCCCGCCCAGCGATCGGAATTGCAACTATTCCATCCAGAAATACCCGGAAAAATGGCAGCAATTTGTGCGCTACACCCATACGCAAATCGAAGAGCTGATGACCGACTACGGCAAAATGGATATACTTTGGCTGGACGGTGGCTGGGTGCGCACCAAAACAGACGACGAAGTAAAAGTCGAGCTAAACGAAGAGTACGAAAACAGTCGCTGGGCACGGAATCCCCAAAGCCAGGATATCGACATGGCTGGTATGGTAAAAATGGCCAGAGCCAAACAACCCGGCCTGATTGTGGTGGACCGCGCAGTGCCTGGTATTCACCAAAATTACCTTACTCCGGAGCAACATATTCCTGAAGAAGGATTGCCTTACCCCTGGGAAACCTGTATGACCATGGCAGGCAGCTGGAGTTATGTACCTAACGACCAGTACAAACCAACGGAGGAATTGATTGAAAAACTCGTGGATATTGTGAGTAAAGGCGGCAATTATCTGCTCAATATTGGCCCCGGCCCAGATGGCGCCTGGCACCAACAAGCCTACGAGCGCCTCACCGAAATTGGCGCCTGGATGAAAATAAATGGCGAGGCTATTTACGGTACCCGCATGTATACCACTTTCAAAGAAGGCGATAAAATCAGGTTCACCCAGTCCAAAGACGGCAAAACCAGATACGTGTTTCTTTATGACGAGCCAGGTGATTTCTTAACCCTGACCAAAGTTCCCATGGAAAAAGGCCAGGAAATAGGTATGCTCGGTAGTCCCAAACGACTCGCCTGGAAAAACACCCCCGATGGCGTAGAAATCCGCGTGCCTAAAAATGTTAGAGAAACCGGCAAATACGTGTGGGTACTCAAAGTTCAATAACCAACCATCCCAATCTGTGTAGAATCTGTGCGAAAATTCTGTGTAAAAAACTCCCTTCAATCTCCCAGTTTGGCACGGTTTTGGTTTCTAAAAGTGCATCTTGCTCAGCCTTGCTGAACATATAATCTCTTGAAGTTTTAATCACTACCAATCGGTAAGAAAAGTTGAGCCGTCCGCTTTCCCGGGACGGCTCTTTTCGTTTTTGGGCTGAACAAAACAGGATTTACCTCGTTGTGGAAAGCTATTTTTGCCGCCGTATGCTCAAAATTGCTTTCTCACCTATTTACCGTTACGCCCTGCCGGAAGGTCACCGGTTCCCCATGGCGAAATACGATTTGCTGCCGGACCAATTACTGTGGGAAGGCACGGTTTCAGAAGCACATTTTTTCCATCCCGATTTACTGACAGAAGAAATAGCCCTGCTCACCCACACACCAGATTGGTGGTTGAAAATGAATGAGTTGCGCTTATCTGATAAAGAAATTCGCGCCATTGGATTTCCCATCAACGAAACATTCGTGAAAAGAGGCCGGCATATCTCTGATGGCACCATTCAATGTGCTAGATATGCCCTGGAATATGGTTGTTCCATGAATATTGCCGGCGGTACTCATCATGCGTTCGCAGACCGCGGCGAAGGTTATTGCTGTTTCAACGATCAGGCTGTTGCCGCCAACTGGCTGCTGCAACAGGGACTTGCCACCCGTATCCTGATCATCGACCTGGATGTGCATCAGGGCAACGGCACCGCCAAAATATTTGAAAACGAACCCAGGGTTTATACCTTTTCCATGCACGGAGAAAGAAATTACCCGGTAAGAAAAGAAAAATCAAACCTTGATATCGGTTTGCCAGACGGTATGAAAGATGAGGATTACCTCGCCATACTCCGAAATACACTGCCCAGGCTGTTCGATGAATTTCAGCCGGATTTTGTGTTCTATCAAAGCGGCGTTGACATACTGGCTACCGATAAACTCGGCAGACTTAATATCAGCAGAGAAGGCTGCCGCGAACGCGACAAAATCGTTTTTTCCGCCTGCAAAATGCATCGATTACCAGTAGTTGCCAGCATGGGAGGCGGGTATTCCCCTAGAATAGCCGATATCGTGGAAGCTCACGCCAATACCTTCAGAGTAGCTCAGGAAGTGTTTTTTTAAAGTGCCTCAAGGCCATAGGTGATTATGACACGCCGAACCTTGTTGGCCCATTCCGGATCAGCCGCATATCCTGGTTCTTTCAGGGAGGTATTGGGTTTTAAGGCCGTCAGGAAGCACTCCAGATCCGCGTCTTTACAGGCAAAAGCATCTTTAAACCAGACCCTGCTGTGCAAAAAATGACCAAAATCCCGCACCGCTTCTTCAGGGGAATTGTACTTCCGGAAAGCAGAATCTTCCCCTTCGTGCCACATCATAAAGGTGGGACCTTTCCAGATCCGGGTAGCCCGCATACCAAAAGGATTCATGGCGTTTTTGAACAAATAACTGGTAAATCCAGTGCTTTCCAGAATCGCTATGCCGATAAACGCGCTAGCCGGTATCCCTTCCTCCCGCTCCATGGCAATGGCCTCAAACATGAAAGTTTCCAATAACTCCAGACTAGCGCCAAAAGAATCGGCCACAACCCGGGCAATGTTGCGCACCGCAAGTGTGTCTGGATGAACACTGTGGGCGGAAAGGCTGGTCTGCGCTTCCGCCCATAGCGGTAAAAATAAAAGAAAAGCAAGAGCAAAGGCTGCCAATGGCATACCCAGTAATCGGTTGGGTTGGTACATGGTAATATGTGTGATTAAAGGTTTTGCGTATTCACTCACTCACTAATACTTCTGGATCGGCGCCACCGCTTGTCCATGCTTCCCTTTTATCAGCAACCAATACATCCCGGCAGGCACGCCACTCAGATCCAGTTGTTTTTCCGTTACAGCATCTAGGCGCCATTCCTGTACATTTTGGCCTTCACTATTGATGAGTATGAGTTGTTGCATGGGCATTTCTGTTTGCACCAGCACCGGCTGATTGGCTGCCGGATTGGGCATCACACGGATATTACCCAATGGCTTTGGATTGCTCACCGCTACCGTAGATACGCCTTTTCCAATGGTATATTCACCCGGCTGGAGCTGGTTGAGGCGTATTTGACCATATTTATCCGTACTGCTTCCAAGGGTTAATTTGGTGTAATTGCCCCATTCCTGCCATGCATGGCCAGCGCCCGGCCGGTACAATAACACAACACTATCTTCTGAAGGACTGGTGGCCAGAAACAACTCCCTGTCCAGTTGATCAGCCTGACCCTTGCCATCAAAAATTACAATGGCCTGAGCATCAAATCCTGTCGGGAATTGTTTGGTGGTTGATTGCACCGTCCAGTAACGATTGGTCAACACAAATCCTTCAGGATTGGCGCCTGCATTATCCGGCGCCGCAAAGTGGTGCTCCACCCGAACAAACACGGAATCCGCCCCCAGGCTGTTGACGGTCATGTTGAACTTGGCATCAGCAAAATTGGATCCACCGGTGTTTTTGATCATTTTTTCTCCATCGCCTCGGGCTTGCAACAACTTCAGATTGGTATTTACCAGCACATTCAGAGGCTGTGGCCCCCAGGCATTGAAATAGAAATCCAATACAGTTTGCTCCCCGGATACCAGCCCCGACTGATGTACCCGACTACCGTCTGACATCAAAAAAGTAAACTCCAATGGCACATTCTGGTGCAGATGCGGCGCGCCACGTAGTTTTTGTTTCACAAACAATTGTACGCGTGTAGGTGCGTCTATTGGCGAAAGTTCAACATCTATGGAGTCAATTGTATAGTCCGGATACCCTCCGGCAAAAACCCAGTCATTGAAAAAATCGTGCAGGTCTTTTCCGGTTGCTGCTTCAAGCTTGTCGCGCAAATCAGCGCTGCTCCATGCCTCAAATGGGGTATTGGCCATGGCAGTTCGGCAACCAATCCGAAAGAGAGAATCTCCCAGGTAACCTCGTAGGTTGTGCGCCACCGAAGCCCCTTTGTTGTACACGTGTGTGCCGTAGGTCAAACTGTGTGGCAAACCGGAAACTGCCCGGTAGCCGCCTTCACCCACATGCGCATTTTGCAGCACGTTCAGGTGATTGCTGCGCACCGCATTCCGAAAAGCGGTAGTTCCGTAGGCTTTTTCTGTAAATAAATGCTCGCCGTAACTCGCCCATCCTTCGTTCAACCACATATCCTCCGCTGTGGAACAGGTTGCCAAATCGCCCCACCACATATGGGTCAACTCATGCGCCCAAAGGGTTTCGTAGGTAGCTGTGCCATCAATGTATGCCCGCCCAATAGCAACATTCGTGGCATGCTCCATGGCCCCTGAATTGAAGGGCACCAGTGAGTAACCAACTTTATTCCATTGGTAGGACCCAAACCAGTATTCATAGGCCTCAAGCGCCTGTTGCAAACGCTGATAAGTGCCTTTTACCTTGTTGGTATCCGCAGCAGCGCAGGCTATTTCCACCGGAATCTGTACGTTACCTTCACCGGTTAAGGTACGCTTGAAAGATATATAGGGGCCAACAGCAAAACACGCCAGGTAAGAAGGGAGCGGATGATCTAAGCGCCAGGTACGCTCCAATACACCATTGTTTTCCGTTTCCGATAACAAAGCGCCATTGCCATAGCTCTTTCTTGCCGGTGGGGTTTGCGTGGTGAGCTGGAAGGTAAAACGTTCCACAAAATTATCGAAACAGGGGAACCATGCCCGGCCATAGGAGTGCGGATCGGCGGCAAAACCGACCCCCAGGTTAAAGGTATAACCACCGGTATTGTAATAGCCACCCCAGCCGCTGGCATCCGTAGGCGGAACACCACGGTAAAAAACAAACAAGCTCAGGGTATTGCCGGCATCGAGTGCATCCGGGAATGTAACGGTCAGGGCAGGTGAACTGTACGAAAACGCAAGCGTTTCACCAGTGACGGTTTTAACAGAATCTACCGTAAGCCCTTCCAGATCCAGGCGCATTTGGTTCAAACCATTGATTTTACTTTTAATATCCAACACAGCAGTTGCGCGCACTTGAGGCACATTCATCAAGTTCAGGTTTACTGAAATATGGATGATATCAATGGAGTCACTCCTGCCATCCTGCAAATTCAACAGCCGTTCCGGTAAAACCATATGCTTTTTAGCGCACCATTCGTGCGATTCCAGCATTTTTTGGGCTTTAAGCATTGTACTTGAAAACAACAGAATACAAATCAGGTAGCGCATGGATAAATTGTTTGGGCAAAAATAAGCGCGAAATTCAAGCTCAATAAATAAACCTTTGTGCGTTTTTGTCGTCTACGTACTGTCTCCTTACAATTCCGCTTTCAATATGATGCAACGCCTGCTTTTCTCACTCCTTTTACTTGGACTCGTTCGCTTGGTCGATGCCCAAAGCCTGTATTTTCCACCCAAAACCGGTACGGTATGGCAAACCATTTCCCCAGCAGATCTGGGCTTTTGTCAGGAACGGATTGATAGCTTGTATCAATTCCTGGAGGATAAAAACACCAAATCCTTTATCCTGCTCAAAGACGGCAAGATTGTGTTGGAAAAATACTTTGGCACTTTTGTACAGGATTCCATTTGGTACTGGGCTTCAGCAGGCAAGTCGCTAAGCTCTTTTCTGATCGGTCAGGCTCAGGAAGAAGGCCTGCTCGATATCAACGACAAAACCAGTCAGTATCTGGGTCAGGGCTGGACCAGCGCCCCGCCTGAAAAAGAGGATCTGATTACCATTCGGCATCAGCTTACCATGACCAATGGACTGAACGATGAAGGCTCGGATGATAATTGCACTCAACCGTCATGCCTCACTTATCTGGCAGATGCTGGTACCCGCTGGGATTACCACAATGCGCCTTATCATTTGATTCACAACGTGTTGGAAGAGGCCAGTGGTGTAACCCTGAACAATTTTACCAAAACCCGTGTGCTGGATCGTACCGGCATGAAGGGCTTCTGGTTTGATCATATCATGTACTCCCGTGCGCGCGACATGGCCCGCTACGGCCTGCTCATTCTGGCCAAGGGTGTGTGGAATGGCGATACGCTGCTCCACGATCAGCAGTATTTTTACAATATGACCCACTCTTCACAGGATTTGAATAAAAGTTATGGTTACCTCTGGTGGCTGAACGGTCAGCCCAGCTTTATGCTGCC
>JAEUUS010000417.1 GCA_016787545.1 Saprospiraceae bacterium | reverse complement strand
ATCTCCGTCGCCTGGAATAGGAGAGGAATTAAATAAATTTTGGCCGGTTTGAATATCCATTGCTGTTAGCACAATAGGCACTGTAATGCCTCCTGTGATCCGGTACACCCTTTCGTCGCGGGCAGCCAGCACAGCAGATGGTCCGATGGCAATAATGGTAGAATTGGTCCAGAGCGGATCGCCGGTATTTTTATCGAGTCGCATCGTGAAAATCCCTTCGGTAATCGGACCATTCAGGATAGGATCTCCGTTACAGGCAAAAACAAAACCGGGGTACGCGCCAAAGGTGTGGGATTTGATGGAAGAACGCCATTTAATATGGCCGGTTTCCGGGTACAGCGCATAGATGGAATCCGTGGCATAATCATGAGTATACACGGCATCCTGGGTGAAGCCGGTTGCATAAAGGATACTGGTATTGCTGATGTTGGGCGAAGTCCAAAGCAAGGCGCCGGTTTGGAGGTTTCTGCACTCGATTTTGCCTTTGTACGGGCTGAAGGTGATGCGGGAGGTAACAAAACGATCACCCTGACTATAAACGGCATTACCCAGCGTGGTAGCTGCACTGGTAACCGTCCATTTAGCCTGGCCGACCGATTCCGGGCCGGCTATTTCGGTGCGCCCATTGCGCAAACTGTTGCTGCCGAAGGTAGACCAGTTTTGGGCGGGGAGGGTAGTGGATAATGCCAGTATCAGAGACAGTAGGGGAATAATTTGATTCATGGAAAATGAAGGAATTCCGGTTTTTAGGTGCAGGAGTTTGTGTAGGTTTACCCGCATTATGAAATATTACTTATTTGCAGGTTTTTGCTTCATCCTGTGCGCTTCCTGTGCAGGATGGTCAAAAGTACAAAAAAGGGGGTATGGTAAGGTTGATGTAATCGCTTATTACGCTGGCAATGGCTCCGATCTGGATCAGTATCGCTTTGAACAATTAGACCAGGTAATATTCAGTTTTTGCCATTTGCGTGGCAACGAACTGACCATCGACGATGCAACAGATACCCTGACGATTCAGAAGTTGGTGGCACTCAAAAAATCTCATCCCAAACTCAAAATACTGTTGTCGTTGGGCGGCTGGGGTGGCTGCGCGCCTTGTTCCGAAGTGTTTTCCACTGCAGTCGGGCGCACCGCATTTATTCGTTCAGTTGACAAGCTGCTGCGGGATTTTCAGGCAGATGGTATTGATCTCGACTGGGAATATCCGGGCATAGAGGGCCATCCAGGGCATCTTTTTCAGAGAGCAGACAAGGCCAATTTCACGGCTTTGGTGCGGGAGTTGCGACAAGTGCTGGGTGAAAAAGCAGAAATCAGTTTTGCAGCAGGCGGGTTTGATGCTTTTTTTGAAGGCTCTGTGGAATGGGATCTGGTAATGCCACTGGTGAACCGGGTTAATATCATGTCTTACGATCTGGTAAACGGGTACAGCACCGTAACCGGGCACCACACGCCCCTGTATAGCTCGCCGGGGCAACAACTTTCTGCCGATTATGCCATCAAATGTCTGGAAAAACTAGGGGTTCCGCGCAAAAAAATGGTGCTGGGCGCTGCTTTTTACGCCCGGGTATGGGAAAATGTATCCAATCAAAATCAGGGGCTGTACCAATCTGGAAAATTCAAGTCATTCGTTCCCTATCAACGGTTTCTGTCTACTATTACCGAAGCAGAAGGCTATCAATTTTACCGTGATAGCATTGCGCAGGCGCCTTATGCCTATAATCCATTCAAACAGCTGTTTGCTACTTTTGATGATCGGGAGTCTGTGCGCCAAAAAGCCCTCTACGCCCAAAAGGAACAACTCGGAGGGATCATGTTCTGGCAACTTGTAGGCGATACCCGGGAAAACGGGCTTTTAGAAGCTATATACAAAGCTTTTTAGCCCATTTCACCATCGAAACCAATCTGCTTTCGCGGGTGGTCTATTGCAAGTGTGGCTAGGTTAATTGACTCAGGCCAATATTTTCATAACAAACTCATGCCAAGCATGTCTACTGCCTCCTGGAATCCTTTTGGTCCAGGGTGATTAAGTTTCACCAGGTGTTTCATTTCCATAGGGGCCCATTCCAAATTACCATTGCGTACCAAAAAAGCCATGTTTGCGGCCTGGAGCATAGGGATATCGTTCATACTATCGCCAATGGCGGCATCTGGTATTTTGCTTCCGGTTATTTTACGAAACAACCGGGTAAGCCACCTCACTGCAGCACCCTTATGCACATTGGCAGCTTGCACTGTCCAAAATCGTCCTCCTTTAATCAGCGTTAAACCATAATCGGAAAGCCATTGTTTCAAGGCTTGAGCGGTGTCCTGGTCTTCCAGCACTGGTGAAACCAACGTTTCTGTGTACCATCTGTTTTGTGCACGGATTAAACCAGCATCGTCAAGGCTGGTATATTTGGCTAATTCTTCAGGGCTCAGGTCGGAAAATCCACGAAGGCCCCATTTAGCAGGTGCAATTTGTAACACTTCCAGGATTTCAGCTCTATTAACGGAACTAAAGGAGAGTACCTGATAACCATGCCAATAAACCCCTGATGGCACATGGGCAGATAGAAAATAATCTTCCGGCCAGCTAATAGCACCTCCGTTTTCAGCAATAAATGGAGCATGAATTTGCAACACTTTTTGGAGATGAATTTGTTCGTCGATGGTTTTTGAAGAACAAAAAATCAGAGGTATGCCAGACTGCTTCAGTTTTTGAATGGCAGTCAGGGCAGCGTCTGCCCGGTAAGTATGGTGGTCTAACAGGGTACCATCTAAATCGGTATAAATCAGAAGTGGAATCATAATTTGGCGTTGCCGTGTTTTTCCGGGTCCCAGATTTTGGCGGCCTTGGCAAAATCAAGGGATTGCAGAGAACCGTATTTGACCGGAATCTGAGGTAGTTCGTGTTTTTTTATAATATGAAGTCTTCTCAATTCTCCTAAAATTTCCGTTTTCAGTACCTCTGTACACAGCGGAGAATGAAAAATGACAGCCAATGATTGGTGTATCATTTCTTCTACGTGTCCATCTTCTTTGGCATCGTGCAAGTGCGGATTTCGGCTTTCAATTTGATACAGGTAAACCCCTTGTTGCATGGCAGGAATATCCTCAGGCAACACCTTTACTCCTCCAAACCGCTCCATCAGGTTGACAAAATGGTGCGTTTCAATAGAAAAACCTGCCGAATAATCCATTTGTAGGGCGAGTTCCATAGACATGGCATGTTCTCCAGCATTTCCAGTTTTTACTACATCTGTTTCAAAGGCAGTATACTGACTAATCAATCGGTTCAACAGCAAATTACTAATTCGGCTTACCCTGCCCCATTTGGCAAAAAACAAGCCTTCGCCTTCAATTTTAGGTTTGCTGTGCCACTGTATTCTAACCATGGCATATGGAGAGGTTGACTGACTTAACCCTGCTGAAAAAATGCGCACATATTCAAACACAGAGCCTGGAAAATAATTGTCCGCATCTACAAAGCCAACATATTTTTTACCCATGAGCCGGGCTAACATGATGCCGGCGATCATGCCTTCTGCTTTGCCATTCCGTACCAATCCACGTTCATCCAATAATTGAGTATACCCTCCACTTTTGACCAATGCAGCCATTTCTTTCGAACGCTGGTGCATGATCAGGTACTTTTTTTTGGCATAACAACAATAATTTTCCACAGTTTGACACTCCAATCTAAAACGATCTATTGCTTCTGTGTCGCTGTTAGAAAGCACGATTGGAAGGCAATCATGTGGCAATCCGCATAAAACACCTTCCAACAGTCGGAGCCTTTCGTTTTTAGTTGGAATGATGATAGCAAGGTCTTTTTCTATTTGAAATAATTTATCCGCTTCAATGTGCCGAATCACATGGAAAGGGTTGGAAAACACCTCGTCTGGCTGAAACCCTCCATCCATTTCATAAACCTTTTGGAGATCATGTAACAATACAGCGCCAAAGCGCTCCGAATATTTGGGCAATTCTAATCTCATAGCCGGGTTGATAAGTTGTGCTTGAGAATCAAGCTAAAAAGAAAATTGTATAGAAAAAAATGAAGGCATAGACACACTTCAAGGATAATAAATAAAGGTAGTCTAATTGTTTGAGTTAAAAATTGACTCAGGTCATTATCTCGCGTATTTGCAGAAATTAATCAGTATTAACCTGTAAATGCTGAGTCTTGATCTACAAAAAGGCCTAAAATTGACCTGCATCAATTTTCATTTTCCCGAATATCTTCAACTTGCCTCGTATTAGTTAATTGCTGAAGTTTTTTACATACAGACAGTAAATTTTGGCCGGATTTACCCGCATTGGAATTTGTGGGAAAAGGTGAAAAACATTCTCTCCATGTTGGGTAAAATCCGACCATTTGGCATCAGTAGCCAAAAGGATGATAGTTTAGAAAAGTGCAGGCCAAAGGGCCTGCACTTTCTTTTTTGAGGAAATAAATTTATGTAGGTGTCGCCCCAATTTGCAGGGTTTTCAGGCGAATAGTTATATTTGCCCAAATTCATGCAACCTTCCAGTCCAGAATTAATAATTGCCCCTTTTTTGTTTAAGCACCATTCCGTTTTGGAGAATCTTCCTCCGACGGAAAATGAAGCATTGCTGGAACACAGTGAACGCAAAAGTTTCTCAAGTGGCGAAGTTCTTTTTAAACAAGGACAGTTTCCAAAAGGGGCTTATTTATTATTGTCAGGAATAGTGCGGATTGATGCTACATCACAACAAGGTCAACGCCAGGTTATCTATTTTTATGCACCTGGCGACTGGATGGGTTACAGACAATTGCTTAACAATCAACCTCTTCCAATAGAAGCCAATGCGATTGGTCATGTGGATACGTTGTTTATTCCTGCACCTGCTTTTGAAGAATTACTTCGTTCACAGCGGTACTTTGCACGAAATTTACTGGAAGCGCTCAGTTTTGAATTTACTGTTTGGATTAACCGACTGACCACTTTTACCAAACTATCGGTTCGCGAACGCCTGGCGATTTGCTTATTGATCCTGAGGGATCGCTTTAGCTACCTGAATCCACCCATAAAATATCTGATTTGTTCAAGAGCAGATCTGGCTGATTTTATCGGGGCAACCAACGAAACAACCGTCAGAACCCTAAGCTCGTTCAGGGATAATGGCTGGCTGACCTCCAGAGGCAAGAAAATTACCATTCTTGATCCGGATGCTTTAGCAAGCCAGGTCGGCTCCGTTTCAAAAGATTAAACTATGCAAGAAATTACAGCTTACCAGGCATTGCTTTCAGCGTGCTCTTTGATTGTTTTATCCTATTTGTTCTCTGTATTAAACCGGATTACCCGACTGCCTTCAGTATTATTATTGCTGGGTACCGGTATGCTACTCCGTTGGTTGTCTCAATCCTTCGGACTGCCTTTTTACATACCCAAGGGAGTAGTTGAGGTACTAGGTACTATAGGTTTGATCATGATTGTATTAGAAGCGGGACTCGATCTGCACATCAGCAATGATCGAAAAGCCCTAATACGTAATTCCTTCTTTTCTGCACTGATCATTTTTGTGCTATCTGTATGCATGGTTAGCTGGTTATTCCATTGGTGGTTTGATCAAGCATCCTGGTTGCAATGCATTATTTATGCCATTCCACTTAGTGTTATCAGTAGTGCTATTGTATTGCCCAGTGTACACCATCTGGGTCGCGATAAAAAAGAATTTTTGATCTATGAAGCCTCCTTTTCCGATATAGTTGGCATTATGGCTTTTAATTTTTTTACCGCCGGTGAAGCCATAGATATGGCCTCTGTTGGCTGGTTTGGCGGAAGCATTGTGATTGCGATTATTCTATCTGTTTTGGTTTGTTTTGGCTTGATGATATTGCTGCTAAAAAGTAAAGTCAACGTTAAGTTTTTCCTGGTTTTTGCCGTATTGATTATGGTTTACACTGGAGGAAAAATAATGCATTTGCCCTCTTTATTAACTATTTTGATTTTTGGACTCATCATCAATAATTGGGAATTGGTTAAATGGCAAACACTGCATCGGTTCTTCCCAACAAAAGAGGTAGATCAGGTAGCCTCCTTCCTCAAAAGTATTACAGCCGAGTCGTCATTTCTCATCCGTACTTTTTTCTTCGTTATTTTTGGTTCACAAATAGACCTTGCCTTCCTCTCCGACCCTAATGTTTGTCTGCTGGGTTCTGCCATAGTGGGTATGTTGCTGCTGCTACGCTTCATTTACCTGCGAATTTTGCACCAATACAACCTTTTCCCGGAGTTATATTATATACCACGAGGATTGATCACTGTGCTTCTTTTTCTGAAAATTCCGGATGGTATGAAAATTCAATCCTTCAATGAAGGCGTATTATTCTTTGTGATTTTGAGTACCGGAGTGATTTTGATGTTTGGGTCTATTTTTTACAAAGACAAACCCGTGGAAATGAAAGAAATGGAAGAGGAATTTGATGCGGAAAATTCAGGCAAATGAGCATCCCCATCTTCATCATCACCGGTGTTTCCGGAAGCGGAAAAACGACCATTGGCCAAATGCTGGCGACTCATTTAGCATGTCCTTTTGCCGATGCCGATGCGTTCCACCCTCCGGAAAACATCAGCAAGATGTCGGTCGGCATAGCACTTACGGATGCCGACAGAGCGGGTTGGCTTTTGGCCCTAAATCAATACATTCGCCAGCAGAAAAACGGCCTTGTGCTGGCCTGTTCGGCGCTAAAACAGACCTATCGTGATCAACTGGGACAAGGCGTGGATGAGGATTCCCTGCACTGGATACATTTGTACGGCGAGATGGATTTGGTGCGTCGCCGAATGGTAGAAAGGAAGGTGCATTTTATGCCGGAATCCCTGCTGGTATCGCAGTTCAACACCTGGGAAAAGCCGGATTCTGGTCTGTTGATACCTATTTCACAAACACCGGAGGAAATTCTCCGTCAAATCATTTCAACAATGGCATTACCAACACAATGGGGCGTGGTCGGCTTGGGCGTCATGGGTTTAAACCTGGCCCGAAACTTTGCCCGCCGTGGTTTTGCACTTTCCCTGTACAACCGGCGCCTGGCCGGCACAGAGGAAAAAGTAGCCGAAAAAGCTGTGGCCCAATACCCGGAACTACAAGAGGCTCAAGCATTTGAATCGCTGCCCGACTTTGTACAGTCGCTCGCCCGACCCCGAAAAATACTGCTTATGGTGAATGCCGGTACGGCGGTAGATCAGGTGTTTGAGGCTTTGATCCCGCACTTGACACTTGGCGATATAGTCATGGACGGAGGAAATTCCCATTATGAAGATACTCAGCGCAGGCAAGCGGAAGCTGCCAGGCACGGCCTGTTCTTTTTGGGTGTTGGCGTATCCGGAGGCGAATCCGGGGCACTCAATGGTCCGGCCATCATGTGCGGGGGCGATGCGCAGGCGTATGCGCAAGTGGCTACCGGCCTGGAAACCATTGCTGCAAAAGATACCGGCGGGCAAGCCTGTGCGGCCCTGATAGGTCCTGGCGGAGCCGGACATTTTGTCAAAATGGCACATAATGGCATTGAATACGCCGAAATGCAATTGCTGGCCGAGGTGTACAGTGCGCTGCGCTGGGATTTAGGTTATACCCCGGATGAGGTTGCCGATACATTGGCACATTGGGCGGAAGACGGGCTTCAAAGTTATCTGCTTGAAATTACCATAGCTATATTACGGCACCGGGAGGGCTCAGACTGGCTGCTGGATAAAATATCCGACAAGGCTGCGCACAAGGGAACCGGAAGTTGGGCCAGCATTGCCGCCAGCGAATTGGGGGCGCCCCTGACGATGATGACTGAGGCGCTTTTTGCCCGGTTTGTGGCTGCCCTGCGCGACAACCGGCAGGCGATGGCAGCGGCTTATGTGACGCCGCACCATCAGGTAGTATTGGATCAGCAAGACCTCAAACAAGCCTATCAACTGGCCCGGTGGATCAATCATCATCAGGGCTTTCAGTTTATCCAATTGGCGTCGGAACAGCATGATTGGCAGGTAAACCTGTCGGAATTAGCCCGTATTTGGACCAACGGTTGTATCATACGTTCTGAACTGATGCAGCAGGCCCGGGAATATTTGGCGGAAAGTCTGGATTTGCTACTGCATCCGGGCCTGAGAAATGCCGTAACAACGTTTTGGCCTTCTTTGCAACGCACGGTATCTGCCCTGAGCTATAGTTCCAGAGCCTACCCCTGTTTGATGTCTGCTCTGGCTGCCTTAAATGGCAGCACCACTGCAAATGCTGCGGCGCACCTGATTCAGGCGCAACGGGATTACTTTGGGGCGCATTTATACGAACGAGTGGATGATCCGAGCGGCAAAAAATACCACACTCATTGGATTTAGCCTTATGTCTTACACCCTGTTACCTGCTGTGCTTTTCGGCATAGCGTTGTTATTGTTCCTGATTGTAAAGGCTAAGTGGCCGGCTTTCATTGCTTTGCTTACGGTTTCCATCACGGTAGGTTTGCTGGCTGGTATGCCGGCCGATGCAGTGGTTAAAAGCATCGAAAAAGGCATGGGCGGCACCTTGGGGTATGTGGCAACTATTGTGGGATTGGGTTCTATTCTGGGGGGCATTTTGGAAAAATCGGGTGGTTCGCAGGTGATTGCCCGCACCTTGTTGCAATGGTTTGGCCTGCGCCGGGCTTCAACGGCCATGGCGGTTGCCGGTTTTGTGATTGCCATTCCGGTGTTTTTCGATGTGGCTTTCATCATTTTATACCCAGTTTTGGGGGCATTACAGCGGAAAACGGGTAAAAACGTGTTGTTTTTTGCACTGCCTTTATTGGCCGGGCTTGCAGTGGGCCATGCCTTTGTGCCCCCTACCCCCGGGCCCATTGCGGTGGCCAATATCCTGGGCGCAGATCTTGGCTGGGTGATTTTGTCGGGCATAGTGGTAGGATTTCCTACGGCTCTGGTGGCAGGTGTTTGGGCCGGGCGAAGGTTGGCGGCCGGTGTGAACCTTGATAGACAGATTGTTGAGGCCGAAGAGACATCGGAAGAGGCTCAAATGCCATCGATATCGTTGGTGATGTGGATGATTTTTTTGCCTATTGGTTTGATCTTGATGAACACCTGTATTCAGGCTGATTTATGGTTTAAGGCTTCGGAGGGATTGAAGCAGGCTGCCGGGCTGGCCGGGCATCCGTTTACAGCCTTATTGCTGGCCAATATACTGGCCTGGTACCTGCTGGGGCGCAGAATGGGATACTCCACGGCGGAGCTGGGGCGAATCAGTACCCAATCCTTTCAATCGGCCGGGGTGATTATCCTGCTGACTGGTGCGGGTGGCGCTTTCAAGCAAATACTGGTGGATACCGGCGCTGGCGAGATGATGGCCCGAAGCGCAGAAGATGCTCATGTGCCTGTTTTGGTGCTGGCTTTTTTCATGGCGGCGATAATCCGGGTACTGCAAGGATCGGCTACGGTAGCGATGGCTACTGCTGCGGGGATTATTGCTCCTTTGGTAACACAAAGTGGCATAACCGGCTTACCATTGGCCTGTATTGTAACGGCTATTGCCTCGGGTGCGTCTATACTTTCGCATGTAAACGACAGCGGATTCTGGCTGGTGAAGGAATACCTGGGTCTGACGGAGCGACAAACCTTTCGGAGCTGGACGGCTATGACAACAGTGCTGGGGGTTTGTGGTTTTGTGTTGTCGTGGGCGTTATATTGGTTAATTCAATAGTCCGCTTTTAACCAAGACCTCCTTTAATTCCTCCTGTTGCTGCGTTCCAATACAGATTTTTTCACCACTTTTCAACTCCAGCGTCAGTCCGTATTTGCCATTAACGTTGTAAATTTTGCCGTAACTGGCGCTGTAACGTACGCCCCAACCGCCTACAAAGCCGTAATTCACTACCTGAGCCGTTTTTACATCACTCCATAAAATTCTGCGGCGGGTGAAGGGGCGAAAAGCGAAGCGGATTTCCTGTTTATCTATTTCCGTATTCAACCGAATGCTCCAGAAAAAATACAACAAGACAGCTTCGAACAAGAGCATGGCCACCAACCCAACGTTGGGCATGGGGTTATTGCCAAACGGAACACCCACTACCATTTGCTGATACAAACCCAATATTGGGATAAACAGGGTTCCGATCAAAATGACCCACAACCAGGTTTGTGCAAAACGCTGCGACTCAGAGAAAAGCGGGAGCATTGGTTAAAAATTGTCGTAATAAGTAAAATCCTGCGTGATCAAGCCGTTTTCAATGGTAAAAACAGTGCAAATGGGCAGGGTGAACTTACTATTGTCGGGGGCAGTTCCAGAGGAAACAAACTCTACGATAACATGCTTACCTGATGGGTAAATGTTTAGGATGCTGTCGCGCACATCCGGAATCGCCTGGTTTAATTCCTGATATTTACCAACTATTTCCGCGCGGGTTTGACGAATCATTTCCAGCCCAAAAGCGGGATCTTTCATTTCAGCCGGTTCACGATACATGGCGGCCATTTTTTGCCAGTCGTGCGCATTGAAATGCTTGAAATAGGTTTGAATCAACTCCAGATTTTTGGCATCAGGAGATTCAATAGTGGGAGGCGCAGGGGTTTGTTGGCAGGAAGCCAGTAAGAGAGCGACGAAAAGGGTGATGCTGAATTTAGGCATAAGACGATGAACGGTTAACGGTGTGAAAATCATTGGAAGGCTAATCATTTCCTGCACATTTTCTGAACAGGATAAACTGTTTCAATCCGATGAAAGCGTCGTTGGCTGGAAGGCTTTGCATTTGTCGGGCCAGCAGATCGAAACCTTCCGGCCAGAATTGGTTATTCCAGAAACAATCGCCAATGATTTGCCCGTCGGCATGGCGGGCAACATAGGCTTTCACCCAATTGAACTCGTTGGGTTCCATGCGGTTAGGAATTTCAGGCATGAGGAACGTGAGCAGATCATCGGGGCGTTGCAAACCATCCCAGTTGCCCTGGTATTGTAAGGCGCCGGCACTGGTATGAAAACGCTGGTCGCCCTCTTCCATTTCGACGCGGATATCCTCCTCCGGGTTAAATCGGCCTTCCAACCCGGTATATATGGTATTGAAAATACCGGACAGGTATTGGTCTGTAACGGTATACACTTGTTGCTCAACGGTATCGCCCAGTCCAACCACCTGCATATCTATTCCTCTCGGGAAGTACTCCGGATGGATAGTGAGAATCCAAAAAGGCAACATTGACGGATGAAACTCACCTTCTACCGGCCCGGATGCTATCTCCAGTCCGCCAGGCAGTTCCAGCGCAGCATATTTTTGAGAAAATTCTACCGGGATACCGGCATGTTCGAGGCTTTGGCGGAGGCTGTACAGGAGTAAGTGATTGGGACTCATGGGTGGTTAAGGGTTGACAAATCTGGAAGGGCAAAGGTAATATAACGCTGTCGGAATCCCCATACAACCCGTAACCTTCCCTGAACATCTAACAGGCATACTGTCTCCACCCCACTTTCACAGGCAATACAAACCAGTTAGAATCATGCGAACGCTAATTTTTATATCTACAATGCTGCATTTTCACAGCATATTAAGCGCCCAGACATCTTTCATTCATTGCCCATTGGATTCTGCCGTATTGGCCAATCTCCGGCAAAACCTGATTTGTGAAGACAGTAATTATAACCGAAAGCATATTCCAGTCAATTATTCCATGTTTGCCCATGCGCAATTTCAACATGAACATTGCGCTATGCTGGCCTGTGCCCTGTACTTTGATCAGCTGTTAGCTTGTGGCCTGGATCTGTGTTTTAACCCGGCTTGGGAATCACCTAAGATATTGGATTTTTTTAAGGAACTCTCTTTGGAGGAAAAAGAGGCTGAGTTTCGGTTCCAGGAACGTTTTGGGTTACTGTGTGATTTTGTAAAAATGCAGGAATGTTATATCCGGATAAACCTCATGCATTATCATGGCAATCTGAAAGAAGATATAGATAAGATGTTCAATCAACGCACATTCCGCTATCCCCTGGAATTGCGCCGGATCCTTTTGGGAGAATATTGGTATATAGATGATGAGTATTTAGAGGCACGACCAAGGGGTACTATTTGGAGGAGATAGGTGTGTTTCCTGCAGACGAGGGGTTTCCCGCAGATTTTCACAGATGAAACCGCAGATTTTCGCAGAAGGCGTTCGGCTGGGCATTTCGGGAGCATACGGGAAGCGTAAAAATACCTGCAATAATTCCCTTCCCAATATCAAGCTGAACGACCTCTGCGAAAATCTGCGGTTTCATCTGTGAAAATCTGCGGGAAAACTAATCCACGGGAAAACCACTATTCTTATTGAAACACCCGCACGTAATCCACAATCATATGCTGCGGGAATGCCGTAGTAGCATCCGGCGAACCAGGCCAGTTCCCGCCTACAGCCACGTTGAAGATGAAGAAGAACGGCTTATTAAACGGATAAGCGGCTCCATTCAAACTAGCCGGCGTGATGGTATGGTATACTTCATCATCTACCAGGAATTCAATTTTATCAGCTACCCAATTGATTGAAAACACATGGAATTCATCCTGAAAATTGTCGGTTCCACTCAGGTATTTCGATTGGGAAATATACTGGTGTTGGCTGACATTGGCGCCGTAGTGCACTGTACCAACTACCCGGTTCGGGAGATTTCCGGTGAGCTCCATGATGTCGATTTCGCCGCAGGCAGGCCAGGAAACAGCATCAATGTTGGATCCAAGCATCCACAAGGCAGGCCACAAGCCCTGACCCTTTGGCAGAGCTGCCCGAATGTCGATACGACCAAACTTGAAGTTCTTTTTGCCCTTGGTAACGATGCGTGATGAGGTGTACTGGCTTCCGCTATATTGCTGCTGTTTGGCTGTGATGACCAGGTGGCCACCCACCAATGAGGTGTTATCCTCGCGGTAATACTGCAATTCATTGTTCCCCCAGCCATTGCTGCCGGTGCCTGTTTCAAAGGTCCAGCTATTCGGATCCAGGCTGGTTCCTTCAAACTCATCTGCCCAAATCAGGGTCATGCCAGGATAACTGGTAGGTGTTGCATAACCACCGGAAGGAATAACCAGACCTGCCGCATTGTCGTCGTCATCCTCAATTGTTACGGTAATGACATCCTTGGCCAGGTTTACATTGATCGGATTGTAGAGCTTGATTTCAAAGGTTTCTTTCGGCTCCTTTACTTCGTCGCCTACAATGTTTATCTCAATGTTCTTTTGTGTTTCGCCAGGCGCAAACACGATCTGACCGCTGGTCAGCACCTCATAGTCAATGGTTGCATCGGCCGTACGCGATACCGCAGCAAAACGCAGCACCGCGTTGGTCTGGTGATTGCCGCTGATGGCCAATGAAACTGCTATTTTCTGATTGGCATCACCTTCTGTAATGGTCAAATCTGCAGCAGAGATAAGCGGCAGATCACGGGCTTCTGCCGAACCATCATCTTCCTTGGCGCAGCCCCAGAGGATTGCACCTGCCGCCATAAAGCTGAAAATCAGTGATTTGTAAGTCATATTGTAGTGTTTTTATCCGTCATTGATATACCCGAACATAGTCTACCAGCATTTGTTGCGGAAAAATGGCATCGTCGACACCTTTTTTGCCACCCCAGTTACCACCAACAGCTATGTTGAGTATCAGGTGAAATTTCTGATCAAAAGGCCAGGCATCAATACCTTTCCCATTGTTCCTAAACGTGTGATATTTCCGGTTGTCCAAATAAAAATCAAGCCGGTCCGGATGCCATTCCAGGGCATATACGTGAAATGCAGATGATAAGTCTCCACTGTACAATGCCGCCGACTTTTGGGTGCCTTTAGCATGGTTAAAAGATTCGGTATGGATAGTGCCGTAAAGAGTGTCGGGCTCATATCCCACAAATTCCATAATGTCAATTTCACCGCTTCTGGGCCATCCGCCGTATTCCCAATCAGTAGGCAACATCCATATGGCCGGCCAAATACCAACTCCCTTAGGTAATTTGGCGCGCACTTCCATACGTCCGTAACGCCAATCACCCTTGTTTTTCGTAACCATTCGTGCCGAAGTGTACTTCTTGTTACCCATATTCTCTTTTCGGGCTTCTATGATCAAATGACCATTTTCCACTCTTGCATTTTCGGATCGCGAAACGGTATAAAATTCCATTTCGTTATTCCCCCATCCACAATTACCCGGACAACCGTCTCCGGAATCGTAGCCCCAACGCGTACTATCCGGCAAGCCGGGGTAATTAAATTCATCAGCCCAAACCAGTTTCCTGAAGGCGCCGGAGCCAGATTTACTACTTGCACAACCCAGGCAAAAAGCCACCAAAACTGCTATCGGAATGTAGAATTTCATAAGCAGCTTATTGGGGTACAAAGGTCAGTTCAAACCAGCCCTGAGTCAAGGGAGTGCCGTTTTGCGCCCGCTGACGACCGCGCACTACCAACTCAGTAGCAGTTAATTTGACTACATCCAGCAGGTTGTCGCAATCCCAAACACCCATAAACTGGTTATCTGGCAGTAGGATCTGATCACGGCCCAAAATACCTGTGCCTTCCTGGAAAACAAAATCGCCCACTCCGGGGTCCAGCGGCTCTGGCTGGTAGCCATTCCATGGATTCACCGACTGACCATTGTTCCGGTTCTGGAACACCTGTCCTTCAAAAGTAAAGCAAAAACCATCGTCGTACTGATCGTTTTGCAGCCCGTCAACCGGAGAAGTGTACCAGGAATAATCGTCGTACGTTGGGCCAACCTTCACTGCGCCCGCTGCATGAGAGAGCGTCCAGCATTTGCCAGCCGGGCCACAATCGCCTGTCAGCAAAGCCATTTTAGGGGTGCAAACCAGGGCCGCGTCGTTGGCAATATTGATTTGCCAGGAAGCTGCCGAAGTGCCGCTGCCGTCTTTCTGAGACACATAAAGCGTGATCTCGTAATCGCCCTTGGCAGTGAAAAGGATGGTATCTATTGCTTTAACAGAACTCTTTGGAGTGCCTCCAGGCAAATCCCAAAGGCGCTGAAAGCTGCCCGTAGTAAGGTCTTTGATCACCACCCGGTTGGAATCGCCGGCTACAAACTCCACACTGAACTGTGGCGCGCCGGGCAAGGTATCCAGGCTATATTCGTCGCCCTGCTCGGGTTTACAACCGAATGCCAAAATGGCCAGGAGCGTTATGATGGATAGTATTTTTTGCATGATGAGATTCGTTTTTGATTTAGCTAAGTCCTCCGTAATCACAATAAGGCCGTCTACCGTAGGCCGTCCACCGTAAGCCGTCCACCGTAAGCCGTCCACCGTAGGCCGTTAATACCCAGGATTTTGGTTGATGGCGCCATCAGTGGCCAAAATCTGTGATTGCGGAATGGGGAACAACTCATGTTTGCCGGCCACAAAACCTGCACTGCTCAATACCTGTGCTGCCCTTCCAGTTCGAACCAGATCGAAGAAGCGGTGTGCTTCCAGACCCAATTCAATGCGTCTTTCCCGGTAAATGGCATCCAGCAAAGCCTGACCAGCGTAGCTTACCGCAGGGATATTTACCCGGGCCCGCACCTTGTTCAGGGAAATACGCGCGCCTTCCTCATCACCCGATTGGTATGCAGCCTCTGCGTGCATAAGCAACACATCTGCATAACGAATGACGCGATCGTTGGAACCTCCGTTTGGATTGGGGTCGCCAAAGGGTGCATCTTCACTTTTGTTGTTGAAATACTTTTTCGGGTAATAAATGAATGGCATATCGCCGGTAGCCGACAAGGTGAACACCCCGCGATCGCCCATAGGTTCGCCCACCCGGAAAATGGTGGATTTCAGGCGTGGATCTTCAAAGCCCTCCCGGAAAAACTCATCTACAAAATCCTGTGTTGGGATATTGAACCCGTATCCGGCAAATTGTCCGCGGGCGCGCTGAAACACGTTGGTGAAACTGCCTTCGTTGGCGTTGTTTTTACCCCAGTTGCCACCGGAAGCATTCATGTACTGGATTTCAAACACAGACTCTTCGTTGTTCTCGCCATCCAGCGTGAAAATATCGGCATAATTGGCTGTGAGCTGGTACTCATTGGAAGCAATGATTTCTGCAGCTGTTTCTTTTGCCTGTGACCACTTTTTACGCCACAGATAGGATTTTACCAACAGGGCTTGTGCAGCGCCTTTGGTGATGCGGCCCAGATCGGCCACGGGATACTCACTCCGGCGCGGCAGAACAGAGGCGGCTTCGCTGAGGTCGCGCTCAATCAAATCCCATACTTCATCGGCTGAAGCGCGCGGCATTTTATACTCCGATGGCGCCAGCACGTGATCGGCCAGCGGCACTCCGCCGAACATGGTTACCAGGTTGTAAAAGTTCCAGGCGCGGATAAATTTGGCTTCACCCAAAATACGAGCCTT
>JAEUUS010000416.1 GCA_016787545.1 Saprospiraceae bacterium | reverse complement strand
ATTACCCCGCAGAATATTTCATTTATGCTGGCAGGTTTTTCCGGTAAACTGCTCACCAAAAACGGAGATGCTGCCGACATGGAATTTTCCAATTCCGGCGCCGTTGCCATCATGGGCGGCGTGGCTGTATTGGCCTTGAGTCATTACAAAAAACAAAACGGCGGCGCTACTCCCACGCGCCAGCAATTTGCTCAGTTGCTGGCCACCAGTTGTACTCCACTTCAAAATGCTTCCGGAAGCCAGACTGACCCGGCATTTTTCCGAAACTTCTAACCAAACCGATCATGAGACCAATTTTCTTCTTTTTGCTCTGCCTGCTCCTGCACGCAGGCGCACATGCGCAAACCCTATTGCAGGATGCAGAAGCCCTGCGCGAGTATTTTGATCAGCCGGATGCTTCGGATTTTGACCAGCGACTCATCTTCAACTGGGATGCGCTGGATGCCCGACAGTCGGAAATTATGCGCAAATATTGCATCACCAAGGATACCCTCACCACTTACTGGGTGGAGGAGTCTTTCCGGGATAATGTGTTTCTGCTGGTGGAAAGAACAGACCAAAACCGGGTTCTGTTGGCTGGCTTTGCGGGTGAAGACCGGGTTGAATCGTCTAAGGCAGGCGTTTCTGCGTCCGGTTTTTCTGTGAGTACCCTGGCCGACGGGCTGGCCCGGTTTCTGGTAAAACGCACGAAACAGGAACTTTCTCTGGCCTTTTTTGACGAGTTTAAGGAAACGGTACGCAACGACAGATATGTTGGGCATTTTTGTCCTTTCACCCAGGCGCAATTGCTGCGCATAGATTCCGATGTGTATCAGTTCAACGATTACCTGGAATCCCTGCGGGAAGGGTTTACAGCGGATATGACTTCCCTGCCAATGAGTTTGGAAACCTTTGTGCGGGATGAGTCGTTCTGCCAGGGTTGTACCCAAAAAGAAGCGGGTATCGTACTGGCCGATATGTTCCATATTGCCCAGCAAATGGTGAACGGAGAATCGCCGGTAGATATGATCAGTTATTTGGCAGACCCATCTTACGCGGCCATTCAAAGCACCCCGGAAACCATGCCGGTACTGTACAACATGGCTGGCGGATTGCGCTTTTTGAATTTGATGTCGGAGTCGTTCCGCAATCCCAATTCGATGGATCCAAAAATGCCCTGGTACACCTCAAAGGAAATCCGCGAAAAACTGAAGGATCCCGTGTTGTTGCGCATTTACCTGGGTTTGTTGTGGCAAAAAGCCGGTGATATCCAATTTCTCGACGATTCCGGGGCGCAAAAAACCAACTTGCGCCTTTTGATGGCTCAGGCAAACACCGGTGGTAATCTGGTAGCCAATTGGCGCCGGTCCATTGAATCCATGGCCGATCTGACCCAGGCCACACAATTCTCCCTACGCAGCAGCAGTGGTACGGATGGCACCACAGCCGACGATTTCTTTGCCTACGCGCAATCTGTGACAGATATTTTGCAGAACATCAACCAGATGGGTAAAACCATGCTGGCCCGGAAAAAGGACATTATTCCAACCGACTATATTTTCCTGATGCGGCATTGCAACTCCCTGTATTTCAATGTGCGGCAACGCAATTTTGCAGGTGCGGTAAGCAATGTGATTTATTGCCTCAACCTCATTGGCAGCGACAAGGAAAAGATTGCTACCTTGCTAAAATACGCCAATTTCATGGCTGCAGTGGCAGAAGCCAATACGCCAGACGAAATGGAACGGGCCATTGAAGCATTTGCTTTGCCACCAGGAAGCAGCAGAATGAAAAAGCAACCCGGACAGTTTGCGGTGGCGCTCAATGCCTACACGGGTCTGGCCGGTGGCTGGGAGGTACTGGATGGCGCAAGCAAGGTGCAGAACTTCGGTTCAGTAGCCGCGCCGCTTGGGTTGAGCTTGTCGTGGGGACTTGGTAAACGAAATCCGGAAACAAAAGTGGATACCCTGAAATCGGGCAAAATCAAGGTTAAAGTGCGCGAATATGGAAGTCTGGGACTTTTTGTGCCCATCATTGATGTAGGCGCCGTGACGGCCTACCGGTTCAAAGATGATAGCGCTCAAAACCTGCCAGAGCTCACCTGGAGCAATATACTCTCGCCCGGGCTTTACCTCACCTACCACCTGCCCAGAAAATGGCCTATTGCCTTAGGGGTAGGCGGGCAACTCGGCCCTGGACTGCGCAAAGTAACCGAAAATGGCCTTGAAGTAGACCGCAGCGGCTACCGATACGGGGCGTTTGTTGCGGTGGATATTCCGATTACGTATTTTTATTTGAATAACAGGTTTAAGAAATAGTTTGAAAGGGTAGACATTTTTGCCCCGCACTTTAGGGCGGGGAATTGAGATCATAATGATTTAGAGGGGCTTTAGCCCCTTCATTATGTGGGGCTAAAGCCCCTCCATTTATTCTTCAACTTCATTCCCCGCCCTAAAGTGCGGGGCAAAAATGTCTACCCTTCTTTTCCGCTGTTTGGCGTCCTCGCCAACAGCAACGGCGGAGTGAGTGGTTAGCCATAATCAGCTAATAAATAAGGTTAAACCACTCATTCCACCGATTCTTGTTGGCAAGGACGCCAACAAGGGAAAACCAGTCAAACAACTTCCCAAAACGCACTCAAATACTCTGTTTATCTAAATAGCCCTTCTGCTCTTTACCTCCCGATTCTCAGTCTGCATTTAACCCTTACTTTTGACGTTATTAGAGTTTGACCTCTTCGAGGTCAGTTGGTTTTAATTCATAACAGCGGCGGCTAAACCGGCCCAGCCCCCTTCAAACTCCTCAAACCCCTCAAACTCCTCAAACCCTTCCTCCGCTACCATGCACCCACACAAAATACTCACCTATTTTCTCCTGCTGCTGAGCACCCATGCGTTATCGCAAAAAAACGCCGCTTTCCCCAAATCCTCTGAAAACATACTCATCGCCAAAGCGGCAAAGGGGGATGCATTTGGCCCCTGTGAGCCCAGTATTGTGGTAAATCCGAAAAACCCGCAAAACGTGGCGGCCGGCGCTATCCTGGACCATTATTATTGGAGCAACGATGGCGGTCGTACCTGGGAAAAAGGTAAAATAACCTCCAAAACCTCCGGCGTGTACGGCGATCCGGTGCTGCTGGCTGATTGGAACGGCCATATTTACTACTCCCACCTGAGTAATCCTGATGGCAAAGGCTGGTCGAGCGATAAACTGCTGGATCGCATTGTGATTCAAAAAAGTACCGACGGTGGTAAAACTTACGACGATGGTTCCTGGTGCGGACTCAGGCATCCAAAAGATCAGGACAAACCCTGGCTTTGTGCCGATCCAAAATCCGGTGCGTTGGCCTGTACCTGGACAGAATTTGATAAATACAACTCACGCGATCAGGAAAAAGACCGCAGTCGAATTCTCTTCTCGCAGAGTCTGGACGGCGGCAAAACCTGGTCTGAAGCCATTAATATCAGTCAGTTGGAGGGCAATTGCCTCGACGATGACGATACCCCTGAGGGCGCTGTGCCGGCCTATGGCCCCAACGGCGAAATCTATGCCGCCTGGAGTTACGACGAAAAAATCTGGTTCGACCGCTCTACGGATGGCGGCAAAACCTGGCTGGATAAAGACATTGTAGCCGCTGAACAGCCCGGCGGCTGGAATGTGGAGATATCCGGCCTCAACCGCACCAACGTAATGCCTGTGCTGGTGTGCGACCTGTCTGACGGACCCAATCGGGGTACCCTGTACCTGTGCTGGGGTGATCAGCGTAATGGAGAAAATGACACGGATATCTTCCTCGCTAAAAGCAATGATGGCGGCAACACCTGGAGTAAACCCAAACGGGTGAACAACGATCGCAAGGGACGACACCAGTTTCTACCCTGGATGGCCATTGACCAGGTAACGGGGCACTTGCACATCGTGTTTTACGACCGCCGCCATTACACCGAC
>JAEUUS010000343.1 GCA_016787545.1 Saprospiraceae bacterium | reverse complement strand
AGCGGGTTGATACAGCCAAAGCGTTTATCAAATTAGTCAGAAGGCGGTATAAATAATCGTCATGCCAAAAATACTCATCATTGGCCAGGGAATTGCCGGCACTTTGTTAGCCTGGGAACTTCGTAACCGTGGTGTAGACGTAACCATTCGGGACAGCAACCTGCCAGGCGCCTCTTCCATTGCCGCAGCAGGCATTATCAATCCGGTTACGGGAAAACGATACGTAAAATCCTGGCGATTTGAAGCGTTCTATCCGGTAGCCCGACATACCTACCGTGCCCTGGAGCAGCTGTTGAACATTGCACTTTGGGAAGAACGACCCATCGTCAGATTATTAGGAAAACCGGAAGAGGTGAATGACTGGTCGGTACGCTGTATGCAGGATGATTATGCTGGTTTTTTGAGTGAACGTTCCCATGGGGGCGCGTGGGGGCCTTTGCTAAAACCCGGATTCCACTTTGGAATCATTAGTCAGTCTGGCAGAGTCAACCTACCACTACTGATTTCCACGTTCAGGCAATATGCGCTTGCCAACGGCTTTTTTGAAGAGATAACCCATCCGGAGGAACCTCAGGAATCAACTTTTCCCAACTTTGATCAGGTAGTGTACTGTGAAGGATGGCGTGGAGCATCTAACCCATATTTTCCGGATGTTCCCTTTCGGGTTTCTAAGGGGGAGGCGTTGTTACTCCGCTTTCCAGGAATATCATTGGAGCATTTGCCTGAGGAGATGCTTAAAAAAACAGTGTTAATCGCGCCATTAGGAGAGGGATTATTTTGGGCTGGAAGTACCTACCAATGGTTTTTTCCGGACACTCATCCAAGTGAAGACGGCAGGGATTTTTTGCTCAATCATTTGAATGACATGTTGGGTGTGCCTTTTGACATAGTGGATCAGGTGGCAGGAATAAGACCAACCATGATAGACCGAAGGCCTGTGGTCGCTCAAAGTCAGATTAACACTAAAATATTCATGTTGAATGGATTAGGAACAAAAGGCGCCTTGCTGGCGCCTTATTTTGCCCGGCAACTGGCAACCCAATTAACCGAAAAATAATCAGGATCAGATCCTTTCTTCAGCATCCATTGCCTTGACCTTTCAACTAAATACGACAACATCACTGCAAGCTTTCCAGGTAATGCGCCTTGGGACAGCGGTCGTTACGGGTATTGTATTGGCCAAAAGTGGTTTGACGACCGCTGAAATTGGTACCTGGGAGATGTTATTGTATGTCAGTACTATCCTCACCTTTTTTTGGGTCAATGGGTTGCTGCAAGGCATGGCGCCGGTTTATGGTAAACTGGGGGAAGAGCAACGAAAAACGTTCATTTTTACACACTTTTTGCTTTTTTGCGGGCTTTCTTTGATGCTTTTTTGCATGATATGGCTGGGAGAAACCTGGATGGCTCCTGCATTGACCGGTATGCAAGAGGTCCCCCTTTTCAAATGGTTTGGTGTGTATTTATTGTTCAATCTGCCAGCTTTCCCGGTTGAATATTTGTATTTGCTTCAAGAAAAACCCAGAAGTATCCTGATTTGGGGTATCGTTTCGTTCGGACTTTACTTAGTAGCCCTTGTGTTGCCTGTTTATAGCGGGTTTGGACTCGAAGGCAGTGTTAAATCACTGATAGCCTTGAGCATTGGGAGGTGGTTTTGGGCTGCCCGTTTGGCTATCCGTTTTGGCAAATTCAAAATAGACTATGGCATTTTACTGCAATATCTTGTTTTTTGTGCCCCTTTGATGCTCAGTAATGTCATCAGCAACCTGTTGATTCTGTTTGACAATTGGCTGGTTGGGTGGCATTACCATGACCCTGCCGTTTTTGCTGTATATCGGTATGGCGCGCGGGAATTCCCCCTGGCCACGGCTCTGGTTAGTGCCCTTGGAACCTCCATGATCCCATTAATCGTTGCAGATCGCAGCAAAGGATTGGCGGATTTGAAAGCTAAAACCCTGCGTTTGATGCATGGCTTGTTCCCTTTAACCATTCTGCTATTGTGTATCAGCAAACCCATTTTTCCGGTAGTATTCAACGCTGACTTTGCTCAAAGTGCAGCATTATTCAATATTTATTTGCTTACGCTGGCCAGCAGAATATTGTTACCGGCTACTATAGTGTTGGCTTTGGCAAATTCCAGAAGCATCCTATGGGTTAGTATCGCCGAATTGTTGGTAAAATTTGTTCTTGGATATTGGTTCATCCAATGGTGGGGATTGCCCGGACTTGCCTTTTCTGTTGTTCTGTCGTTTTGGGTCGAAAAACTGGGATTAATATGGATTTTAGAGCAAAAACATGGCATAAAAACTTCTTCCTGGCTTAACTGGAAATGGTATTTCAGTTATACAATCACCTTGGGCATAGTGTATTGGCTAATGCAAACCGACAGCTATTCAACCTGGATTAAAAATATTTTTACCGACTGAACATTCCACATATTTTCCTCTGAATATTCATCGTTATTGTTTGGAAACAGCGCTACATTTGAACGTTTTATTTGATATTCCTCCATCCCGTCGGAGGCTATGTTAAAAACACCATCACCTCACTCATTAACTTCCTATGCGAAAGCCAATTGTTTATGCCATTCTTGCAACTGCAGCTGTTGCAACAGGCATTTTTTTCTTCGTTAATAGCCAAAAAATCGTCAAAAACGAGGCCTATTACGAAGCAGTCTCTCAGTATGTTTATGCCTTCAGTTCAGGTTCCATCAGTCGGGATGACGTGGTTCGGGTTCGGTTTGTCAATGCCGCAGTAAGTGCCGAACAAGTGGGAAAAGAGGTCCCAACTGAACTCTTTTCTACCAACCCCAAAATAGAAGGGAAGGCCATTTGGGAAGATGATCGAACCATTAAACTTACACCGTCCAAATCGATGCCGCCCGGCAAGCGATATACAGCCCGGGTTGGTTTGAAACGAATTTATGCCGAGGCGCCGGATCTGGCCCGCATTTTTGAATTCAGCTTCCATATTCGCGAATTAGCTTACGAGGTGCGTACCGATGGTATCACCCTGGATCCGGCCATGCCGGGTCGACAACAGGTGGTTGGTTCTGTCCGCGTGAATGAGGCCTGCGAAGCCGCTAAAATCGAACAAATGTTCGCCGCAAAACAGGGCAATAAAGCGCTACTAGTCAGCTGGCAACACGATGAAGACGGCAAAACCCACCAGTGGACGGTAGCCGGCGTAGAACGCTCCAATGTACCCAGTTCCGTTCGCATGTCCTGGTCAGGCGATCCGATTGGGGTGGAAAAAGATCTGGAAGAAACTCAGTCGGTACCAGCATTGGGAGAGTTCAGTATCCTG
>JAEUUS010000701.1 GCA_016787545.1 Saprospiraceae bacterium | reverse complement strand
AGAGAGTTGATCACGATCCAGCCTTCTGCGCCGGTTTCTTCATCGTGCCATTCAAAAATGATTTCGGGCTTTTTCTCCTTATACTTCTGCAGGAGCTCTTCCATGGAATATGTGGTGGGTGAGATGATCAGGGAATTTGCGTCGCAAAGGTAGTGATTAGTGTTTTAGTGTTTTAGTGTTTGGGTGTTTTAGTGTTTGGGTGTTTTAGTTGGCGTTGGGCTTGGCTGTATGCCGGAATGGTATGCGGCTTTGAGCTGCTTTGCCCTACTGGCCGGAATACCACTCCAGCATACATTGTCAGGACAAAACAATGCTCCTTTGGGTTTCGCCTAATATTTCGATGTGGATGTTGGCTGAATTTTCCGGAAAAAAGCCTTCTGCAATCTGTGGCCACTCCACTAAGCAATACCAGGGATCGTGCATTAGCTCATCAAACCCAATATCAAAGACCTCGTGAGGGCTTTTCAATCGGTACAGATCCAGATGGTGCAAAATGGCGGCCGATCCGTCGGATGCTGTATAATGATATTCATTGATCAGGGAGAAAGTAGGACTTGAGGTGTCATCTTCCACCCCAAGGCAGGCGCACAAGGCTTTTACAAAGGTGGTTTTACCGGCGCCCATTTCACCGTAAAGGGCAATTTTACGTCGGTTGCCCAGAGCCGAAAGTATTTCCGGCATAATAACAGGCAGGTCGTTCGGAGAATTTAGCAGCCAATCCATGGTTACATTGCAAGCGCAGAATCGCGGCGCAAATGTAGGAGGAATTACCTTGCCTCGGAGCTGAACATTCTAGAAGCCATCTCAAAACCCATTAAGGTAAATCTACCTTCACATAATACGTTTTTTCAAAAGCAGTGACAGAATCAGTCTCCGGGTGGTTGTACTGCCAACGCACCTGTAAGGGATGGATGCCTGGAGTGTCAAACTGGTACCTAAATTTAGCAACTCCGTCTTTAACAGGAAATTCCTGGTTGTTGAGGAAGAGGTGAGGGGCAATAGAACTGTTATTCAAAAATGGCTTGTAAAAGCCAAGGATAATATCTGCCTGTAACCAATGCACATCCTTAAAATTGAGATGATCAAAAAACGGGGTCAAATAAAATGGATCCCAGCTAATGCCGCCACAATAGCTAAATTTTTGTGCAAAGTATTGATCAGAAGCCAACATGTTTATCCATGTTGCCAAATGTGCATGTTCCAAAAACAGGGGGCCACAAAATTTTTGAAAAGGAGCTATTTCCGGATTGAAACCTGAAAATGCGTTTTGCTCATTAATATATCCATCACTGTAGATTTTAGCCAACTCCAATTGATTGTAGTATGCTTCCTTAAGCGCAGGAAAATAGGGATTATGACCTCCTGACATGCCGGAATTAATCCATTCAGATATTGCGTTCGATTGTTGATTCAGGTGTTCCAAACGATGGCAATAATCCTCAGCCTGAGGGTTCGGATAATCTTTGCTGACTTTAAAGATTTCTTTCCTTAATTGATGATGCATGGCAAAAAGCGTTTCCCTGCTCGCTTTCAAGTCCTGCGCCAACACCTTTTTAAGTTGGTGTTCCTTATTGTGAAACTCATGATAGAGTATATAACCGCTTAGCACCAAAAGGATAGCGGTGTAAAAAGAATGCCCCAAAAAGATGCCCTTGATTAGTTTTTGCATAAGTTTGGATAGACGGTCCTTTTTACAAACTGGTTTAATGTATCTTCAAAAGGGTGCTTTAGTTTAACCAACATTTCCAGCTTTTGGTTAAAATTTCTGGATGGCCATCGTAGCTTGCCTATCCCACCAATATTTGGGATTTCCTGATCGCTCACAAAGAACCGAAGTGTGGAATCGTGTTGAGTACTGTAAGGAATTCCATACATATCTCCGAAAAAAGGTTTCCCAGCTTTAACACATTGTGTCTCTAATGCAATTGCCGGTAAAATTCGGTCAGGTATTGGCTCATGAACGGTTACTTCCGCTTCCAGACTGGTCAGCGCCTGATGCACTAAAGTCAGCAGCCGTAGCTCCAGTCCCAGTATGTACGACACTTTTTGGTCGGTGCGAGCTTTGCAAATGATGTCTTCATTCAATACACACACCTCCAAAATTTGTCTGGCAATGGTAGTATCGGAAGCCATCCATAGAATTAAACTGTCTTTGAACAGGCCCATTTTTTGGCGGAAGACCTCCTGCTCCTTTTTCTCCTCCAGGAGGTTTTTATAAGCAAATGCGTCCTGATTGAGGGGGTTTATCTTATGAGCAGAAAGGATATTTACAAAGGAGTATACTGTTGTTTCCGTCAGTGCATTGATTTGCCGTGCCTTTTCTTGAACGGATTTGGTTTTAGTGCATGGATATTCGATCGATTTCTTTTCAATCCTAGCTTCCAGGTTAATATTGCTCTTTTGAAGCATGGTTCTGCATTTCACCATATCCTGATGCAACAACCCGGCATATTTCAGCCAGGCTTCCTGCTCATAATGCCTGTAAGCAATAAATCCTGAAAGCCCCAGGATTGTCAGAAGGTAAAGACTAAGTGTTGTCCGGGAAATCATTGCGATAGAGTGTGGCCCAAAAGTAATTTTTTACCGCGGAGATACAGAGGCGCAGAGGGGTTGTAAACGCTAATCTGCGCCTTGGCTCCTCGGCGGTAAAACTATTTTTAGACACCCTCCCAAACGGCAAATAGTAGTTTTCTATTGCAGAGGCTGCTTTTTCACGCTATCCTCTGCGTTTAAAACCCTGCCTTTATATATGCCCAGCCTTCTTCCTGCTTCTGGATAACTTCCACCAAACCTCGTGGTACGAACCCGGCTAAAGGCAGGATCTCACTTTTTTCTATTTTTTGTTGCTTGAGCGTTTGTTCACAGGCAACAAAGGTTACACCGCGGTCTTTGAGTGTTTTTAACTCCATAGCAAGAGTGGTTTTTTGTGCATGGAGCATGGAAATGCCTTTGTTGTGCACTACTACCTCCACCTGAGCCTTGGGCAATCCATCGAGCAGGTTGTGGAGCTGACGTGTGAGGGCACGGTGTGCAGCCGTATCGGGCGTGGAGAGTTGGAATACAACGCGGGAGCCTTTTTTCTCTGTCTGTTCCTGTGGAACACTGTGGGAAAACGCTAAAATGCCTACCAGTACCAATGTGGTGGCGGCGCCGAGCAAATATTGGGTAAATGGTTTCATAAACATGGATGTTGAATTATTTCTGCAAATATTCAGTTATAAACCGACTTAATACCTCGCCGTGCAGGTTTTTTGCCAAGATCTTTCCCTGGGCGTCCAGAATGAAATTGGCAGGTATGGTACTGATGCGCAAGGTTTGCATAAACGGCGTGTCATCACCGCTCAGATGAGAGGCCTGAGGCCAGTTAGCGCCATCT
>JAEUUS010000324.1 GCA_016787545.1 Saprospiraceae bacterium | reverse complement strand
AAAAGGCATACATGGAATAGTATGAATAAATAACGCATAGTCGTTTCTGGTGCTTTAAACCAAAAGTACAGGCTCCCCGCCGCATTGATTGATGTAAAGTGCTTTTATGCCTTGAACTTGGCAAAAAAAAGGGCTGGGTTTCACCGCGAAGTACGCAAAGTGCGCCAAGTTTTTGCTATGAATACACTTCGCGTTCTTAGCGTACTTCGCGGTGAAACATAAAATAAAAATCCACCAAATCAACACTATTCCCAAATAAAATAAGTAGCTTTGGAATAGCTATACAGCTCTTATTACATCACTAAAACCGAAATTACATGAAAAATTCCCTCTTATGCATAGTAATTTTAGTCTCCTTCTTAACCTCCCTAAATGCCCAAAACTGGATCGCCGCTAACCGGTTTTCCATCCAGGCTGGCGCCCAAATTAACGGCCATTCCACGCTTATTTTACCCGATGGCGGACAGCTGATGGCCGGCAATTTTCAGAACACCATCACCTTCGGCAGCACCACCCTTAACGCACCTTCGCCCAGCCTCCAGTCAGGCTATTTGGTTAAACTCGACGCCTCTCTGCAACCTGTTTGGGCAAAAGTCATTCCTCATCTGACCTACGACTTACACATGGATGCCGCCGGTGATATTCTGATAGCAGGATCAGTATCCAGCAAACTCACCGCCACCGACAGCCTGGCCTGCCTGAGTAAACTCGACCCTTCCGGCAACCCGCTGGCCTATTTCCAGGCTGCCGGCTCGGCTACCTCCTGGGCTAAGGTATTGCGAACCGACCCCCAGGGAAATGTCTACCTCGCCGGTGAGCGCTTCAGCTCGGGCACCGCTGTTTTTGGAACCTTTTCTTTTCCGTCAACCAATAGTCGCGAGTGTTTCCTGCTGAAACTCAATCCCGCACTCAATCAGGTAAACTGGGCCACCTACACCGGAAATTCAGCCAATCTGGACAATATTTACGACATCGAATTAGACACCACCAACGGCTTTATCTACACCGCCGGCAATTACTCCCAAAACTATTCGCCACCCATCATCGGATGCGGCTGTTACAATGGCGATTTCTTCGTGGAAAAACACAACACCAACACCGGCGCATCCGTATGGAAAAAAATCTTTTCCGGCGGCTCCGGCGACATCACCAAACAGTTCATTCGTTTGTCTGACGACGGCCAGAAACTCAGCGCAGCCGGTTGCTTCAAAAAAACAATCCAATTTGAAGCAACCATTTCACTCACCGCCAATACCAACACGGATTATCACCTCTACCTGGCAGAAATGAATACATCCAATGGTGTGGTGCAATGGGCCCAAAAGCTCTCCTCTACCGGCGATGCCTACCTATGGCAAGTGGCCAAACAAGATAATGATCTCTGGCTCTATGGTTATTTCCGCAACCAAACAACCATCGGAAATGTGATGCTCAACCCTTCCAGCTACGATGTATTCCTGGCCAGAACACTCACCGACGCCAACGTACAGGAGGCGGAAAAACTGATAGGACCAGGCCCGGATTTCGGATATGGTCTGGATGTGCGAGATGATGTGGTGGCGGTTACCGGAAATACCATGAGTACTACCATGACCATTGGTTCCTTTAGCCTGCCCGGCACCACCAGCTCTGTTTTTGTGGCCAGGAAAGGAGAA
>JAEUUS010000322.1 GCA_016787545.1 Saprospiraceae bacterium | reverse complement strand
CAGGTCGCTAAGATGTTCAATCTTTGTCGCCCTACTCGACTGAACAGCTTCACCGAAACGAACTATTAACGGGACATTCCCGGCAACCAAATGTATCTATCTGGTATGACAAGAGACAGCCAGATGGTATGGGACGATTGTCTGCGTACCATCAAAAAAAGTGTGAGTCCGCAAAGTTTCAAGACTTGGTTTGAGCCAATCAAGCCAGTGCATCTTGATGCTGAGGTACTTACGATTCAGGTACCCAACAAGTTTTTCTTTGAGTGGCTCGAAGAACACTATGTACAACTGCTGAAAAAGAGCATTCGGCAAGAATTAGGCGACCGTGGTCGCCTGGTTTACCATATTCCGGAGAACGGTGCGCTGACATCTGTGGGAAACACACAAGGCGGAAAGCCGGATACAAGACCATCAGCAGAAAAAGACAGTGAGCCTGTTCCAGGGTCATTTGATGCAGAGTTGATCAAGAATCCATTCGTGATTCCCGGGATCAAACGGATTAAGGTTGATCCACAGTTGAATCCAAACTACACCTTTGATAATTTTATTGAAGGCGACTGTAATCGACTGGCACGAAATGCGGGTTTGGCCATCGCCAAAAAACCAGGAGGTACGGCATTCAATCCACTATTTATCTTCGGGGATGTTGGTTTGGGAAAAACGCACCTGGCACAAGCCATTGGGAATGATGTTGTCACCCGAACAGATGCCAAAGCAGTTTTGTATGTTTCCGCAGAGAAATTTACGAACCAGATCATACAGGCCATCAAAAACAACTCAGTAAACGATTTCGTCAATTTTTACCAGATGATTGACGTATTGATTATTGATGACATTCAGTTTCTCTCCGGTAAACAAAAAACGCAAGAGATTTTCTTTCATATTTTCAACCAGTTACACCAAAACGGAAAACAAATTATCCTGACTTCCGATCGCGCACCTAAGGATTTGGAAGGGATGGAAGAACGATTGATTTCCCGGTTTAAATGGGGCTTGAGTGCCGATCTTCAGGCGCCCGATCTGGAAACCAGAATGGCCATTCTGGAAACTAAAATGGAGGAAGAAGGGGTGGATATTCCTACAGATGTTCTTGAATTCATTTGCTACAACATTAAAAACAATATCCGGGAGTTAGAAGGTGTAATGGTGTCTCTTTTGGCACAAAGTACCCTGATCCGCAGAGATGTTGATATGGAGTTGGCAAAAGAGGTAATCCGGAATTTTGTAACCACCATTAATAAAGAAATAACGGTTGAGTTCATTCAGCAATTGGTTGCGGAACACTTCAGCGTGCCGGTAGACAAACTTCACCATGAAACCCGCAAACGGAATATTGTGATTGCGCGTCAACTCTCCATGTACCTGGCTAAAAAATTGACCAACAAGTCTTTGAAATCCATTGGTGAACAATTTGGTGGAAGAGACCACAGTACGGTGATTTATTCCTGTAAAGCTGTTCAGGATATGATGGATACCGACATTGTCTTCAAAGACACTGTGGAAGAAGTGGAAAAGAAACTCAAGCTAAGTCTGAATATGTAGTTCATACTCTTAGCCGCCAACACAAACGCGAAACCATGCTGTAAGCCCTGCCTCCAAAGATGCAGGGCTTATTTTTTTACTTTTTAGGTTTCCTACGCAACGCCTTCTTATCGACTGCCGTATAGAATGGAAGATAATATCGTGAATCTGGAAGACATCATAACCGGCTGCCGGCAACAACACAGGCTCAGTCAGCAACGGCTGTATAGCCACTTCTATAACTATGCAATGACGGTTGCCCGAAGGTACATGGGTAGTCAGGAAGGAGCGGAAGAAATTGTCAATGACGCGTTTTTTAAAGTTTTTACCAAAATCCATCTGTATTCAAGTGAACAATCCTTCAAACCCTGGTTGCGCAGGGTTTTAGTGAATACTGCTATTGATCGACTTCGAACACAAATAAATATCCCATCCGGAACTGAACTCATGGAATTCCATGACCATGGAAAATTATCAGGCATCGAAGAAGAAATTACCAGAGAGCAAATCTGGCTTATGCTTGATCGGCTCCCGCCTGCTTATAGAACAACCTTTAATCTCGCCGTAATAGATGGATTTTCACACGAAGAGATAGCACAATCTCTTCAAATCAGTGTTGGCGCATCAAAATCCAACCTCTCCAGAGCTCGTCAATACATACGAAACATGCTCAAAAACGAATTTGAATTTTTTGACTAACCATGCAAGACCTGGACGATATATTCAAGGACCGACTCAATGAGGAGGCCACTTTTCCTAACAGAGCCAAACAATGGAAACATTTGTCCCAAAGGCTGGATGCCTTTG
>JAEUUS010000297.1 GCA_016787545.1 Saprospiraceae bacterium | reverse complement strand
GGTACATTGGTGGAGTAATCGAAGGTATTCACTTCGATGGCGTTTTTATCCACACGCAAGCCCCAGTCACCAATCGGGCCGAGTTTGGGCGTTAGTCCGAAAAGTGGAATAAAATGGTCTACTTTGAGTTGACTTTCGCCTTCTGTATCGTGTAAAATAGTCAAACTGTCCAGTTGTCCATTGCCTTGCAGGCCAACCACTTGCGCATTGGTAATCAGTTTTACCCGGCCTTTTTCAACGAGGTGGTAAACTTTTTCCACGCTGTCAAGTGCCCCACGAAACTCTGTGCGACGGTGAATTAAACTGATTTCATTGGCTATATCTGCCAGGTAAATGGTCCAGTCGAGTGCTGAATCTCCACCGCCGGCAATGGCAATATTCTTGCCTTTGTACATTTCCGGGTTTCTGACGAAGTATTCAATACCTTTTTCCTCGAATGTTTCTATATTTTCAATAGGCGGTTTGCGTGGTTCAAAACTGCCCAGTCCTCCGGCAATAAAGATAACCGGCGCCAGGTGTTTGGTTCCCCGATGAGTGGTTACCAGCCAGCGACCGTCTTCCTGCTTTTCCACCGTTTCGGCGCGTTCGTTGAGGGAAAATCCCGGGTTGAAGGGCTTGATTTGCTCCATCAGGTTGTCAACCAGATCGCCGGCAAGCACACTGGGATACCCCGGAATATCGTAAATGGGTTTTTTGGGATAAATTTCTGTGAGCTGACCACCTGGCTGCGGCAAAATGTCAATCAAATGACAACGAAGTTTGAGTAATCCTGCTTCAAAAACGGCAAAAAGTCCAACGGGGCCTGCGCCTATGATCAGTATGTCTGTTTCAATTGTCTCTTTCATAATAATTGCGATCTCCTGTCTGCAATGGATCGCCGAACTGTTGAGTTGAATGATGTTGGATTATCTCCTCCTTTTTTCCTGCAAATAATTGCGACGGGATGGTCTGGCTACCAAATCTTTGGCAAACTTTCCGGTCAATGCTCCTAAAGCACCAATCAAGCCTCCAAGGAAACCTGTCAGCAGCAATAGTTGGAAAGAAGAAGCGCCCTGAAATAATTGCCCGACTTTGGCAGAAAGTGCGCTATTATTCGCATTATCCTGAAGCCATGCTGCAATGAACCAAAGCGTGCTGCCTCCTATTAAACCGGCAAAAAACGCCTGCCAGGCATTAAGCACTAACAACCAACCAGTCATACCGGCAATTATTGCCAGGGTCCACCATGGCAAACCGAAGTGAGAAATCTGGCCCAAAGCTAAAATCAAAAGCGCTGCTAAAAGGGTGTTTTTCATCATCTAATTCATTGATTTTAATCCTATTTAGGGTTAATTTTTTGTTTTCCCAAAATTCTGGGACCAGTGATATCAGCTGACTTCAGAAATAATAGTTCATAATAGTTGCCGCTTGCCCAGGTATCTACCATGTTGTCGTAGAACCTGCTACCGGGATTTCCACTTTGACCTCCCGGGAATACACCAAGGGCTTGAACCTGGTCATTTAACTCAACAATCATTCGCCAGGAAGGGCCATTGGTTTTCGAAAGCGCGTTGGGCGCCGTTCTGTGTCCCCCCAATGTCAAATCTAATCTGCTGAAGGCATCTATCAAACCTAAATGTTTGAGTGCAAATCCTTTTGCCTTGCCATACGTTAATTTTTGTTCGGGATGATTCCTGAAATGCTCCTGCATTTGCTTGAACGATTCATAAACAATTTCTCTGGCAGTTTCGCGGGCAGGTGTTTCAGGATGATCAAAATAAACGCTGGCAGTGTCTGTTTCCAGCATCTCTACAAAACGCCATGCTTCCGGGTAGACAACCTGAATCTTGGCGTTTTTGCCCCGATTAAGGTCATCTGTAGCCATTTTTCCTTGACCATTACGTTCTAAAGCCGCAATTTCATCCCAGGTAGCGGTATAACAGGAATCAAACCAGGATTCGAACAGGGTAGGGGCCAGATAGTTTGATTCATACCGAAAATTCCAGGATTGAAGTTCCCGCATCATTGTTTTGCCTTCCTCATCAAGCTGGTTAATATCCAGCATTCGCAACATTACCGGAAGCGCATCAGCAGCCCGCTGACTAAAATTATCGAGCTGCATGTTTTTCATGCTGTCTACAGTGGCATTCGTCAGGGAGGTCAACCGATCATAAATCCTTCTGCTGCGCCAGTCTTCAAAATTACCTACATAATAATAAGGATAAGTAGGAGGGGTAGAGTGTTGATTGGCGGAGAATACAAAACCTCTTGAAGGATTTTTCATACTGGGAACCAAAGCTGCCGGTATAAACGAGTGCCAGGCATTCGCCCAACGATCACCTTCCTGTACAAACCTGCCCTGTTGTTGTCCGCGTACGGGATACTTTCCTTGTGGTTGTATGGCTATGTCTCCGGATTTTGAGGCGAAAACAAAGTTTTGTGCCGGGGAATCAAAACCTGGGATGGCTTTTTTATAATCCTCATAAGACCTTCCTTTATCAAGTCCCAAAAACACATCAAAAGCGCTGCTTTCCGGCACATCATGGGCGATCCAGCGCAATGCACAATCTTTTAACGGGCTTCCGGGATCATAATCATACGTTACTGGTCCAAAAACAGTGTAACGGACGGTATCCCGAAATACCTTCTGGCCTCTTACCCTGATCTCTTCATGTCTGAACTGAACGGTTTTTTCTTCATTATCCAATTTGTACTTAGTCCTGTCTGAACCGGTCCAGTGTATTTTGTACCAATCGGCAACATCATGGCTCACGTTGGTCAATCCCCAGGCTATATTTTCATTAAATCCGATCACTACCCCGGGAACGCCGGGAAGTGAAACCCCGTAGGTGTTCATTTCCGGGGTATGGAGTTGTACCTGAAACCAAATGGATGGAAGGGTGAGATTCAGGTGTGGGTCGTTACAAAGTATGGGGTTTCCTGACTTGGTTTTAGCGCCGGATACAGCCCAGTTATTACTTCCGGCGATGGGTCCATCGTTCATGTAGTCCCTGGGGAACGTTTGGTCTTCAATGGCGCCCAAGGCGTTGGTGGTGCTGGCAATAAAAGGGGGAGGTAACAAAGGGTGGATATCTGCCCATTGACCGGTATCGGGAATGACGGCTTGTTGTTTTGGGTTCCATTCCGGAAAGAGGTAATTAAAAGCATCGCCTCCCAATTGTGCATACGTATTGGTATTTTCGAGATCATCTTCCCATGCGCAAAGGGTTTCGGCCATTGCTTCCGTTACCAGAGCAGCTTTCAACGGCGTCCAGAGTTCCGGTTTGTAATCCAGCAATTTAAACTCGATTGGCCAGTCTTCCGGGCCCATTTGAGCAATCCAGGCGTTTACACCTTCGGTGTAAGCATTGAGCAACTGCATTGTTGCAGCCGATTTATTCCAACCGATCAAGTCGTTTTCTGCGGCAAAAACCATCCCTTTTCTTCTGGCCAAACGGTCCAACTGCAGGGTTTTTTCACCTAAAACTTCAGATAACCTGCCTGAAACTTTTCTGGAGGTGATATCCATCTGCCAAAGCCTGTGTTGTGCTGTGACAAAACCTTGAGCCCTGGCGGCATCCTCCAGGTTCTGGGCGAAAATATGAGGGACCATCAGGTCGTCATATACTATTTCGACCGTGTTTTTCAAGCCAGGTATGGACAAGTCTTTGAACCCCGGATTGCCGGCAGGTTCAGCGTTTGTCCAGAATCCTGAAAATGGATTGAAAAAGGCTCCAAGTGGCGGGATGTTTTTATCACCTAATGGAATGGGCCGGCTTAATTGCCAGAGAACGGCAATGGTAAGCGTAAGGGCGAGTACAAATTTTATTAAGCGCATGGCAACTAACAAGTAGCGGCTAAGGTAGCGGGTAAACGGTAAAAAAAA
>JAEUUS010000284.1 GCA_016787545.1 Saprospiraceae bacterium | reverse complement strand
GCTTTGATAGACTGATAATGGCCTTCGGTACCCATACCCATGATGATGGCGCGGCGGGTTTGCAGATCGCCCATCACGTTACCCATCACCTCAGAATCGCAGAGTACTTCCAGATCGTATACCGGCTCCAGAATCTGTGGCTTGGCCTCATGGAAGGCTTCCCGGAAGGCCATCGTAGAAGCAATCTGGAACGCCATATCGTTGGAATCTACCGGGTGCATTTTACCATCGTAAATGCTTACGCGAACATCCCGGCAATAGGAGCCGGTGCCCGGACCTTCTTCCATTTTAGCCATTATGCCTTTTTTGATGGCATTAGTGAAGCGGGCGTCGATGGAGCCGCCCACAATTGCCCAGCAGAAAGAAAACTTGCCGCCCCATTTCAATTCTTCCACTTCAATATTTTTAGTAGTGAGGTCGTGCGGGGCAGGCATTCCGTCGTAATACGGTTCTATGCGCATGTGCACTTCAGCAAACTGGCCTGCGCCACCTGACTGCTTTTTATGGCGGTAATCCTTGTTAGCCTCCTTGGTGATGGTTTCCCGGTATGGGATGCGCGGTTCAATAAATTCCAGTTTCACCCCGAAGTTTTGCTCGGATTTGTAGCGTACAATATCCAGGTGCATTTCTCCCTGGCCCTGAATGATGGTTTGTTTGAGCTCAATGCTTTGTTCCACCAAAAGGGTTGGGTCTTCCTCCTGAATAGAGTGCAGGGCGTGTGCCATTTTCTCCACTTCTGCCTTACTTGGCGGCACTACGGCCATTCGGATGCGGGAAGGCGGGAAATGAATCTTTTCAATTTTCAGCTCGGAGCCCTTTGGGTTAAGGGTCTGATTGGTATGCGAACCCTTCAGTTTAACCGTACAGCCAATATCGCCGGCTTTAAATTCCTCTACCTGATCGCGGTTTTTGCCTTCACTTTCAAAAAGCTGAGAAAAGCGTTCTACTGTACTGTTTTCTGCGTTTGTTAGTTCGTCTCCAGATTTGAGTGTGCCGGAGTACACTTTGAAATAGGATACATTGCCCACTTTGGGCTCGTTCACTGTTTTAAAAATAAACACACAGGGGCGCGCTGCCGGGTCGCAGGGCTTGGTACCGCCACCTTCCAGTGATGCAGGTGGACGATCAGCCGGACTTGGACAGATGTCGTGAATGAAGCCCATTACGCGGCCGCTGCCCATATCTTTCAACCCGGATACACAGAATAGTGGATAAAACTGCCGGTGCGCCAGTCCAATGCCCAGTCCTTTAGCCAATTCTTCTTCGCTCAGATTGCCTTCTTCGAAGAATTTTTCCATCAGACCTTCATCGTTTTCAGCTGCAGCTTCCACCAATGCATTGTGTAGCTCATCTGCTCTTCCCTGATGTTCAGCCGGGATGGGTTTCTTTTCAGGTTTTCCGCCGCCGGCAGGGAACACGTACATGACCATACGCAAGGCATCAATGATGGCGTTGAAGCCCGGGCCTTGATTTACCGGAAATTGGAATGGCAACACCCTTGAGCCGAATCGTTTGCGGGCTTGTTCCAGGGTCATTTCAAAATCCGCTTTTTCGTGGTCTATCTGGTTCACCACAAAAATGGTGGGCGTTTCGTTTTTTTCAATGTGTTCCCAAATCAGTTCCGTGCCTACCTCCACTCCACTGCGTGCATTGAGCAGCATCACCGCGGTGTCGGCTACCTTTAATGCCGTTACCACTTCCCCGGAAAAATCGTCCAATCCCGGAGTGTCCAGGATGTTGATTTTTGTATCTTTCCAGGTGCAATGGAGCACAGAAGCAAACAAGGAGTGTCCGCGTTGTTGCTCTAATGGAGCGTAGTCACTTTGCGTGTTGCCTTCCCCGACGGAACCTCGACGGGTAATGGCTTTTGCTTCAAAAAGCATGGTTTCAGCAAGGGTGGTCTTGCCACATCCGGAGTGTCCGCACAAGACAACATTCCGGATTTTGTCAGTAGTGTAAACTGCCATAACGCAATGAACTGATTTAGGTGAACGATGAACGGTACATGACTGATGATTTACGATATTCGATTTGCGATTTGCGATTTGCGATTTGCGATTGGGATTTGGGATTTGCGATTGGGATGTAGGATTTTCAATTGGGGCATTTGATGGAATGATTCCAGCTCAAATCGTAAATCAAAAATCCCAATCGCAAATCGCAAATCGCAAATCGAATATCGTAAATCATCAGTCATGTACCGTTGGTTGTAAACGGGCAGAGAGCATAACCAAGAGTTTTGTTTGGTGAAAAATTCTGCTTTCGGCGGTTAATGTAAGCGAAGTTGGCATTTATGCAACAATAATTCTGAAAAAAATTTAACTTTGTTACATTCCTGTCATCATGCAGGTTTTTATTTTGTTTTGACGGCTCATTACACTGATTTTCAGAATAATTGCCCAGACTTTGGGGATGCTTTGCGGCCTAAAGGTGAATGCTCGTAGCTTACAGCAGGCATGATAAAAGTCATGCAAAGGGCTGTTTCCGGTTATATCTTCTCTGCGGAGTTAAAACAGAGACGCACATTTTACGTTATGCCTGTCGCATGCCATACGGACTGTTATTTTGCTTTTGTTTTTGTTTCCATTCAACCTGTGCACAGGGCTCGTTTACACTGGCATTGGAAGATGTGGATATCATCGCCACTCGTATTGTGCGGGGGGATGGAGACACCTATGGTTTAGGCGACTGGTTTTGTCGCTACACCGTAACACTTGACGGGAGTGCCGTTGTGTTGGAGGGAAAGATTACTTTTTGGGAAAAGGCTAATGATTTTAGCACTATTTCGGGTGTCTTCAAAAAAAGAATACCTGTGCCGGCTCTGGAGCGCTGCAAACATTGTGTGGTGCAACTTGATCCGACGGAGGGCACGGTGAGCGGGCCCAATATTGGAGCGCGGGGATATCGCTGGTTTGCCGGCCAGGGACTCATCAGACAGGCCAATATTCAAACGGATGTATTTGGCACGGATGCCGGGCATATTGGCGGCACTATTCAATTTGCCCCGGTACGAGTGCTGGTGGATTGTTTGATCACGACGGTGGACGGCCTACGGTAG
>JAEUUS010000258.1 GCA_016787545.1 Saprospiraceae bacterium | reverse complement strand
GGCGGTAGCCGTGGTCGGAACTAAACCTTCAATATGATCTGAATACAGGGGGCGGAAATCGGTGCGTGTCGCCTTTTTCCGCCTTCTTTTTTGCCTGAACCATCATTTTATCATACCATGAAAAAGATATCCATCCTTGCCTTTGCCCTTTGTTGTATGGGCCAGGTATTTGCCCAAAATGCCTCCGATGTACTGCGTTATTCCTATTTGCAACCCAGCGGTTCGGCCCGATACGTGGGTGCTGGCGGCGCATTTGGCGCATTGGGTGCTGAATTTGGCAGTATCAGCCAAAACCCCGCCGGTTTGGCTATGTTTCGCAGTAATGAACTGACGCTGACCCCTTCCTTGTTGTTTTCCAAAACAGACGCCGGAATCGGTGGCAATCCCACTTACAGCGACGATAAGAGTAAATTCGGGTTCGATAATATAGGTCTGGTATTCAATACCACACCCGGCGAATCCAGCAGCTGGAAGTCGTTCAACTTTGGAATAGGGTATAACCGTCAGGCCGATTTCAGCCGTTCCATTTATTATGAAGGCGATGCGGCCGGAACTATTATGAACGGATTTTTCAATGAATACAACAGTGGCGGCGCCGATCCTTTTGGTTCAGAGCTGGCCTATAATGCAAATGCCATTTACGACGATGGAAACGGCAATTTAACGTATGATTTTGCCGGAAATGAAAATGCCGTTGTACATCGGTCGCAAATTGTAAATACTTATGGTCGTATGAACGAAATGGCCATTGCTTTTGCGGGTAATTATGATGAAAAGCTGATGGTAGGCGCTACAGTAGGCGTACCATTTGTGAATTACCGGATTGAAGGAGAATATATTGAAACAGACCCTGCAGAAGGTGTGGAGTATTTTGATCAGCTTACTTATACGGAGTATCTGCGTTCCAACGGAGTAGGCATTAATCTGAAACTGGGTGTAATCTATAAGGTAACCCAGGCTTTGCGAGTTGGTGCGGCGTTTCACACGCCAACTGCCCTCAGCTTAACGGATCAGTACAGCAACACTTTTGCCTATGATTACACGGATGGAAGCGGTTCCAATTTTGGAGAAACGCTGGAATCACCTGACGGTACTTTCGATTACAAACTTCGCACTCCCTGGCGAGCAAGTGCCAGTGCTGCGTTGGTCGTGAAAAAAATTGGATTTCTAAGTGCCGATGTAGAATGGGTAGATTATGCTGCCAACCGGTATAATTTCACTGCGGATGTGGCCAGCTCAAGCAACAAAGAGTACGAACGTCAGGTCAATAATGATATCACCAGGAGCTACCGTCAAACCATGAACGCGCGTTTGGGCGCTGAGGTGGTGCTGGATGAGTTTCGTTTGCGGGGGGGCTTCAATTTGCTTGGCAAACCGGAAGAAGGCGCTACCGACTTCAACACAGCCATCACTGCGGGCGCCGGGGTGCGTGGGAAGTCGTTCTTTTTGGATTTTGGATGGCGTAGAGGCAAAGGAATTGGCTCCATTAGACCATACGATGGGGCTCCAGAAGCAGAAACCAGTGTAGTAACCAACGATTTTCTACTAACGCTGGGCTTTAAATTCTAACAATTTGATTGCAGGATATTGTTTTTTAATGCTTTGATTAGCAATAGATTGCAAAACAAATATACCATTTTTATGGTATGAAATTAGCTGGTATATTTGTACCAGTACATCAAAAACCTGAAAAAAAGGTTGGCACATGGTGGGCGCACTCCTATCTTTGTGCCAACCTTTTCTTTTAATCCGCGGGCATTCGTGCCGGCCTTTGCTCTCCCATCCGATTTTTCCGATTTTAAAGTATCTACTTTAAATCATTACCACTATCGACCGTATGGTTACATTTCGTGGTGTGATCTTTTGCTGCTTGTCGGCTTTAGAGGTTGTCACTGCGTTGTGTATCAATTATAATCTCATGGTTGCCCCTTCCGGTTAGGCTCGCGGTGAGGGGCTTTTTTTTGCAAAACGCCGATCCGGCTTTCCGATAATTCCCCAAATACAGAACCAGGAAAACACCGACCAAGAACTCGAATAGAACTATGGCCCTCGGCCTTTCGGTTTTCCCGTTTTAATCGGGGTTTTTCGATCCTCTTCCTACCCCCCGCAAGAAGGCCCACTTTGGTGGGTCTTTTTGTTTAGAACAACCTCAATCTATACCCAATTCCTTGCGCCATTCTTCCACCATGGCCGGATTTTCAAGTGGAAACAAATCAGGCTGCGCTCCTTGTTTTGTCGTAGGGCGGTACTGTGTTCCATACCGTTGCGGCCTTCCGCGAAATACTGCCAACCGATCATAAAGCGTAGCATAATGAATCCAGGCGGCCTCACCTTCCTCACAGCGCCGCTTGATGAGTGGTAAATATTGCGCAATCAGGGCGGTATCCGTTGTATGACTGATCAGCCAAAAGGCTGCTTTGGCCGGGCGCTCGCCCACATCCGAGATTTTTGGCCAGTTCAAGCCTATTTTTCCTGTTAAAAACTGCATCCTCAACGAATCTTCCCGTTCGGTTACCCATTCATCTGCACAGGAAAAATGCACATCCCAACGCCGGTCGGCGCTGTCGAGCGCAGCCATATAGGTATGCAGGTTTTCCAGGTAGCGGTCAAGGGTTCTGCATTTTTGATCTTCCATACCTAAGGAGTCCAGCATAAATGCCAGTGCAGGCTGAGGTAGTTTTTGGTAACAGGCCCGCACTTTTTT
>JAEUUS010000228.1 GCA_016787545.1 Saprospiraceae bacterium | reverse complement strand
GTGTAGGCAATGGTGTTGTTCCGGATCAAGGCAGAACTCTGCTGACCCACTGAAATGCCTTTGTCGAAACAATGGTAGATGAAATTGTCCTCGATGAGCAGGTTCTGGCACTGCTCGCCAATGTCGAGTCCGTCGCAGTTGTCGCCCCGGAAATCATGGATTCGGTTGTTGCGCATAATCCCATTGGTAACGCCGTCAAAATCAATGGCGTCCATATCTGGTAAAAGGGTGCCAAGGGCCGTGAACGAACAGTTTTCTACCCGGCCTTTACCCTGCTTTATGTTGATGCCGTCGCCGGTTACCACCGAACGAAGCTCGGAATTAGTCAGCGTGATGTCGGAAAAACGCGCATAGATGGGGTTGTCGGTCACCTTTGTCAGGGTCAGGTGGTCCATGTCCAGGTCGGCATGATATGCCGAAATAGCCGCCGGGAAGTAAATGCGATGCGTGCCTGCACTGGCGTTTTCCAACGTCAGGTACTCAAATTTTGATTTGGCGCTGGTGTTTTTCAGGAATATCCCGCCCCAGGGCGCCCCACCCGGCAGACTCCCGATTTTGACCGGCAGGTTGGCGGTTCCATGGATTTGCAGATCGCCCAACACCCAAAGATCAGCCTTCTCCGGGAAGCGAACCTCGACACCATTTTCGATGCTCAGTGTCACGGAGGGTAAAATCACCACATTCCCAAAGGCGGTGTAAGGGGAACATGCCTGGGTCAGGTTCAGGTTTTGGCGAATCGTATCAGGTATAAATCCGCAAGTACCGTCGCTTTCGAAAATGGCGCGGAGGGTTACCGGCTGTGCGTCCGGAAGGAGGGTCTGTAGCACCGGATTGTTGCTCAGGATCTGGCTGTTGCCTCCAAGTGTGCTGCTTATTTCCAGGTCGAAACTCACGTCGGAGCTGTTTCCGACGGCCTGATGCACTTCCACGGCGATGGTATTCTCCCCGGCAATCAGTACAGTGGCGGGAATGCTGAGTTCATTCCAGGCATTTTCACCGGGCGCGCCCACAGTGGCCGAAGCCAGGGTGTTGAAGTCTATGGGACCGGCAGGCATGTTTTGCCGCCACACTTCCTGTCCATTCAAATAGACCACCGCGCCATCGTCTGCAATGAGCCGAAGGATCAATTGGCTGAACTGACCTGGGTTGGCTACATCGAATTTGTTTCGGAAATAATAGGAAATGGTTTTGTTGTCGGGGTCGCTACCGAAATTGAGCAGGGTAATTTCGTCGCTGTCGCCATAACCCAGTTGGGCCAAACCCGCCGACCAGGCACTGTCGTCGAAGCCTGACTGGTTCCAATCAGCTGCGGGCGCACTGGCAGCATCGCTGTATTTCCAGAGGCTTCCTCCGGCCAGGAGCAGCAGGGTGGAATCCCTGGTTTTTTCCCAGCGCACAAACTGGAATCCGGGTTTGGCTTCAGCAGTAAGGGTGAAGGGACGGTTTTGCAGGTATTTTCCAGTCCAGGGGTAGGAGGGAAGGGGAGGCATTTCGTGCAGCCGCACTTGTCCATGTGCAGGATCACTCACCTCCACGGTCAACGGACCAGCCCCGGGAAGTCCAAAAAATTGCGACAAGTCGTTGAACATGAAGGCGTTGCGCTGTGCGTTAAACTGTTTAAGCTTAAGCACCTCATTCTCCCAAAAATCCACCGATGGAATGCCGTCGCCATAGCTGGAGGTGGTTCCGGCCCATTCGCCCACGTGGTAAGGCACTTCATTCCGGATCCAGTTGGCATGCCGGTCGATGCGTGGATTTACCCACAAAGGATTCCAGGTAACCAAGAGATGATCGGCGAAGCGCGTGATGAATTTTTCCTTGAAAGCGTTGTTTTCCAGCATTTTGCGCAAAAAGAGCGTGGCGAAAGGACCATTACTCCAGCTGGGTCCGTTCAGGGAAGTTGCCCAGTCCATACCGGTTCCTCCAACTTCTGCGAGGTTGAACCCCCGGTCGTAATCGTGCGGAAACCAGCGCCATTTTCCCTCCGGACTCCGTTTGCGAAAAAGGGCAATATTGTGGCCCCAGCTCGTATTGGCGGTGAATATTTCCGAGATGATATAATCCGTGAAATTCTGCACGTCGCATATTTTTTCCAGGTTCTGGAAGGCCGTATCCTCCTGCACACCTGCATTGAGCAGATCCACCATTTGCTGGTAAGCCACCGTATCGCCTTCTTTTACCTCCGCGTCGTTTTCGATGTAGTCAAGACTGTCGGCAGGAATACCATCGTGTATTTCCGCATATTCCTTGTCCTGTTTTTCCCGCAGGTTGTAAATCCCGTAATACACGCCATTGATAAAGGCTGACACCGGCCGGAATGCCTGCACATCCAGATCGGAGGTGCTGCTGGCCACGCCCTGCATCATCCCATCGCGGAAAAGGGTGTTAGACCAGTCGTTGCCGCTGGTGCGCAGGATCAGGTCTTCAAAACGGGTGCGCGCTTTGTCGGGGAAAATCTGGTATTCGATGTGCCCGCCGCCATATTGTTTGCGCGAGGAAATGTTGAGCAGTTTTTGGGGAAGGATCCAGGAGTTTTCACCACCCACACTGGCGCCGGCATCGTGGTGAAAACCCAGGATGCCATCGTTTTCATACAATTCGAGGTGAATGGGGATTTCCCACGAAGGCTTGTAATCCAGCACCAGAATGCCAGAGTCTTGGCCGAAAAAATCAGCCGGATCGCCGGAAATCGAGAGCACCGCCAGGCCGCGTTGTTTGAAATCTTCTCCAATGAAATAGGTATTGGTCACCACGGGCCCCGGAATATTGCCAGACAGGATGATGCGGGCTTTTACCACGGTATTGGCGTTCAGGTCCAAAGCCTGGGTAAAAACAGGCGAGTTGGCTCCGGGAATCGAGCCATCCGTAGTGTAGTGGACTTCCCCGACATTTTCCAGATTCTGTAGGCTGAGCTGAATCGGGTTGGGGTAGAAACCTCCGGAAAGGGAAAAACTGGGCACAGGTTTTATGTAATCCACGAGGAATGGGCTGGTTTCATTGCTGGCGCCGGGTGTAGGCTGGGTGTAATATCCCCAGGCGCCAGTACCGTCCGCTTCCCGGCCCTGCGACACATCCGACAATTGGGTCAGGAAACTGATTTTGTCCATTTCAAGCCCTTGGGGATCGCTCAAAATGAGCTTTTCACCCGCAGATGAAAGCTTGAAATTGCTGTGTAATCCCGTGTTTTGACCATCGGCCCATACCAACAGAAAACCATGCGCGGGGATATGAGTCCCTGCCGGGAATACCCATTTGTTGAGGATATCGGCGTCGTCAGACAGCCACCAGTTGGAAATATCCTGGTCTGAACTGGTGTTGTTGTGTAATTCCACCCAATCGCTGTATGCCTGAAAATCAGGGTCCTGAATGATGGAGTTGTTGGAAGCCAGAAATTCGTTGAGGGTAACTTGTGCCTGTGCGAAGGTGGCTGTGCAAAGCAGCAGAGCAGGGAGAATACGGGAAAAAAACATCGCGATAAAAGAAGGATGGATACAGCGGTGAAGATAAAACAGCAGGTCTATTTTAGCAGTTGCGATCATGTCGCATCCGCCTTCAATGGGTGCATTATCTATGTAATACGGGAATCAGGTACCCAATGGTTGCTCCGATGGAATATCCGACGGCTACATCGGTGAAAAAATGTTTGCCGGCACGCATGCGCAGAAATCCGGTGATGGCCGGAATGGAGGCGGCTGTTGCCCAAACCAGTGGTTTCCAGCGATTGCCTGAATGATAATCCGACCAGACTTTGGCTGCAAAAAAACAGGACGCTGCGGTGGAAGAAGTATGTCCGGAGAAAAAGCTTTTTCGGGCATCCCTGCCCAATTTGGGTGCAAGCGGATAATCCGGCTTGTACGTATACGGTCGGGACCGTTTGGCCAGATTCTTGGTCAGCTCGGTGAGCCCACTGTTCAGACTCAGGGTTTCGAGGTAAAGCACGGAAATAACGGCCGCTTCCTTGCGCGTATTAGGATCTGCCAGCAGTACTAAAGGAGCCAGGGTAGCGCCATAAAAGACCAGATCACTGGCTTTTTTAGCCCTATTAGATTGCCAATAGGTAGACTTTCTATCCATGGGCATCAATCGTTTTCGGTCCAAAGCGGCCAGGTCTGCAGGTGTGAGGGGCGAGGCATGCCGGCCAAGGCTCCAACCACCCCATCCGGAGGCCAGGCTCAGTCCAATCACGGGCGCCTCCCGACGTGCATTCAGTTGATAGATATTTTGAGCCTTTATATTCGGCTGAAAGCCCAGGCACAGCCAAGAAAGTAAGCATAGGAATTGAAAGAGGTGCATGAGAGAAGGAGGTGTTTGCCTTGCGCGGGTCTTATGCCCCCCCACACATATCGTGGGCTTATCCGTCTTACGCGCATGATGAGGCTGCGGGGTCGAAAGACCCTCGGCAGGGCGTAGGATATTGGATATTCTAGTATTTGTACTTCCCTTTCCAATCCTCCCTTAACTTCTGCCGAACCTTGTCTTCGGCCGGATTTTTTCCGGGCTCGTACAGGATTTTACCTTCTATTTCCTTGGGTAAATTGTCTTGCTGCACAAAGTTTCCTTCAAAATCATGGGCATATTGATATCCCGAACCGTAGTTAAGTTCTTTCATCAATTTGGTTGGTGCGTTGCGCAGGTGCAGCGGCACAGGCAGGGAACCGGTTTGGCGCACCAGTTCCAGAGCGTTACCAATGGCCATATAGGAAGCATTGCTTTTGGGAGAGGTGGCCAGGTAAATGGCGCATTGCGAAAGTATGATGCGGGCTTCCGGCATCCCAATCATTCGGATGGCATCCATGGTGGTGGTGGCCAATAACAGGGCATTGGGATTGGCCAAACCTATGTCTTCAGAGGCCAGTATGACCATCCGTCGGGCAATGAACTCAATGTCCTCTCCACCATCCAGCATTCTAGCCAGCCAGTACACCGCCGCATTGGGGTCGGAGCCGCGCATGCTTTTGATGAAAGCGGATATGATATCGTAATGCTGTTCCCCCGTTTTATCGTACAGCGCAGCATTCTGCTGGATCAGTTCTTTTACCCGATCGTTGGTCACCACAAAGGTTTCGTCGGGCTGGCGGTAATTGGCAATTAATTCCAGGGCATTGAGCAGGCGCCGGGCATCTCCACCGGAATACAACAGCAAGGCATCGTATTCTTCTATCCGGATGTCGAGACTTTTGAGCCACTCATCCTGTTCCAGGGCGCGCTGCACCAGACCAATCAACTCTTCCTTGCTCAAATGCTGCAATACATATACCTGGCAGCGCGATAACAAAGCCGGAATAACCTCAAAAGATGGATTTTCGGTGGTCGCGCCAATAAGCGTAACGATGCCTTTTTCTACCGCACCCAGCAGGGCATCCTGTTGACTTTTGGAAAAACGGTGTATTTCGTCAATAAACAGAATGGCGCCCTTTTGCTGAAAAAGATTCTGTTTGTCGGCACTTTCAATGGCCTCCCTAATGTCTTTAACCCCGGCGTTGATAGCCGAAAGCTGGTAAAAAGGCTTGTTCAGCAGCTTGGCAATGAGCTGCGCCAGGGTTGTTTTACCAACCCCAGGCGGACCCCAAAGAATAAAGGATGGGATTTTACCCCGTTCTATGGCCTGCCGAAGCACTGCGCCATCCCCTACTAAATGTTGTTGCCCAACATATTCAGCGAGAGTTTGCGGGCGCATCCGTTCAGCCAGGGGTGTCATAGTGTTCCGGAAGAGGATTTTTTTATTGTTTGATCAGTTTTTCCACAGAAATAACCCGGTTGCCTTCTTTTAATTGTACCAGATATAATCCGGATGGCCAGTTTGCACCAAGGGTTACCTGACCATTACCAGGCTCCAGGATGATTTCCTGCATGATTTGGCCATTTGCCTGAATAATTTCCAACTGCGTGTTTTCTGCCGCTCCAGCATATTGCATCACAGTTTGTAAGGCAAATGGATTTTCCATTGCTTTTATAGGAGACATGGTTGAACGAATCTGGGCTGGTAATAGCTCTCTGCGAAACGTTGGATGAAGTTCAATCACCACACTACTGTCGCCGATGATATTTTGTTGGGAGAGTATACCCATGCTTTGATCCGGAGCGCTGGCTGCTATGTCGTATTGCCCCCGGATGATGTTGTTGAAAACAAAGGCTCCGTTTACATCAGAGGTTGTGGAGGAAGAACTGGTTCCTGCATAAATCCAGACTGTAGCGCCTTCAATGGGCTGTCCGGTGCCGTATTGAACAACCGTTCCAGATAAGTCCACCACACCGGTTGGAAAGAGGGCAACATTTAGCAATACCACTTCCCCATGTTGGAAAAGCACATCCGTTTCATAGCTCAAATAACCGGAACGGCTTACCTGTACTTTGTAGAATCCATCGGCTAATTGTCCCATTTTGTACTGGCCATTTAGCGCTGAAGATTCCTGTACATTCGGGCTGCTTCCTACAATTTGAATGGTAGCGCCGCTGATAGGCAGACCGGTTATGGCATTGGTAACCGTTCCCTCCAAATAACAAGCTCTAACATAATTGGGCGTAACAACCCATAACTCGCCAGCGCCTGCAACACTGATATTTGATGCGATGATATTGCCGCTTGGGAAAGCATGGTAAACACCCCAGCAGCCTTCACTGCCGCCGCCTGCGCCTGGATAGGTGTCATGGTTGCCCACTTGAACTAAATTCTCCGGTCGGGTAATATCCGTTATGGTAAACCCGTCTTTGTACCAGGAAGTTATGGCCCAATTGTCCCGAACATAAGTATTGTGCACCATACTTCCTGAGCCGGGGTTACTCTGAATTTTGTCCAGAATTCGGATGTCATCAGGATTGCTGACATCGTAAGAAGTCAGGAAAGAATTGTTCACCTCGTCGGTGGATAACAAAGTTTTGCGGTCATTGGCCAGCCAGGTATTGTGGGTAAAAGCACCTGGAGTGCCTTGTGTATTGATTAGTTCAGGGTTAGATTTATTGGCCATGTTGACCACCGAAAACTGTCCGGCATAAATATGACCGGCGTACATGGTATCATTGTCAACATAGCCATCGTGGATATATCCGAGTGCATCAAATTTGCCCACATACTTTGGATTCCATGGGTCGGTTTTGATGTCGAATATTTTGGCGCCTCCACCAAATAAATTGCCCCCCCAGGCGTATAAATAGCCTTTTGTTTCATCGATGTGCAGGGCGTGTATGGCGTTTAGTTGGTTGGCGATAACGCCGTCGCCTTTGTAAAATTTCCAGGGAAGGACTGCACCGGGTAGCTCTGTAAGGTTTACAATTTGAATGCCTTGCCCGCCTTCACTGGTTACATAGGCATAGTGGCGATAAGTTTTGATTTCTTTCCAGAGGTTGTTTGGTCCTGGAATTTGTACAATTTGTTGTGGAGCATCCGGATTGGTAATGTCTACTATGATCAATCCCAAGGCTCCTCCAACCAATGCATATTCATGCCCGCGGGATACGTAACCCCAAACATTGGCCATGGTTTGACCAGGGTATGTGAGTTTTGACCGAAAAGTTGTATTGACATTTTGTGCTTCTAAGGAGAAAAAATTCAGAAGCAGGAACAGGAATGGAACGGCAGAACGCATAATTCGTCAGGTTAAATTTGGGCGAATATACCACAACAAAAAATAACCCTTGGAATAAAGCATTAGCTGGTCCGCTATTGTCAAACTTGTTTACGCATATTTGCCTTTTATAACATTGAAAACCATGTAACTATGAAATACTGTTTGGCCATTTGCCTGTTGTTAATCGACTGTATTGGGGCGCAGGCGCAATCCTGTCCTAAACCTACACCCGCCCAACTCGAATGGCATGATACGGAGTTTTATTTCTTTTTTCATTTCGGGCCCAATACGTTTACCAACCTGGAGTGGGGACATGGTACAGAGGCAGAAGACCTATTTAACCCTTCGGCACTTGACTGCAATCAATGGTGTCGTATTGCCAAACAGGCAGGAGCCAAAGGGGTGATCATTACCGCCAAACACCACGATGGTTTTTGTCTCTGGCCATCCAAATTTTCCAAGCATACCGTGCGGGAAAGTCCATGGAAAAACGGAGAAGGAGATGTACTTCGGGAATTGGCTGAAGCGGCAAAAAAACATGACCTGAAAATAGGTTTTTACCTGAGCCCCTGGGACCGGAATCATCCCAGGTATGGCACCTCGGAGTATAATGATGTGTATGCGCAAACACTTACCGAACTCCTCACTGGCTATGGCGATCTTTTTGAAATCTGGTGGGATGGCGCCAATGGAGAAGGCCCGAACGGGAAAAAACAAGTGTATGATTTTCACCGCTTTGAGAAAATAGCCGCAGGATTGCAACCGAATGCCGTTATTTTCAGTGATATAGGCCCAGGTTGCAGGTGGGCCGGCAATGAACAGGGCCTGATTCTTACGGAAACAAACTGGTGTACGCTGGATACGGCGGGGTATAAAAGAGGCGAAGGAGGACCACCGGTTGATACGTTAAACCAGGGAAATGTACGTGGCGCCCATTGGATACCAGCGGAATGTGATGTGTCTATCCGTCCGGGTTGGTTTTACCACCCAGAAGAAGACCAAAAGGTTAAAAGTCCGGATCAACTGTTTGATATTTATCTCCATTCTGTGGGTCGAGGTGCTAACCTCATTTTAAATGTTCCTCCGGACCGCAGCGGCAGAATTCATGAGCAGGATTCTGCAGCCCTGGTTGGTATGGGTAAACTAATCAGGGAAAATTTTCAAAACAACCTGTTGCACGGTAGAAAACGTGAGTTAATCCATCGCCTTTGTCTGTTTACGCCCAAACGTATTGTGAGTTCTTTAAATGATGGCGACAGGATGACATACGAACGGGTAGGTTTATCGCATGAAATGCAATTTGATCTGAGGCGACACCGAAAATTCAGCACCTTGGTGTTGCGTGAGTATATCCCCGAAGGTCAACACGTGTCGACCTTTAAAGTAGAGGTGAAAAAGGGGGGTAAGTGGGTGGAAATAGCCCGGTCAACCACCATTGGAGCAAGGAAAATCCTGAAATTTCCGGAACAAAAGGCGCGAAAAATTCGTGTGACGATTTTGGCTTCTAATAATGGTGAGGCCCTTTTGAGTGAAGTGGAGGTTTACCGGTAAAGTGTTGTTTTCACCACGGAGGCACAAAGGGCACAGAGTGGTTAATCGCCACTCTGTGCCCTTTGTGCCTCCGTAGTGAAAACAACATTTTTTAATCGCCACTCTGTGTCCTTTGTGCCTCCGTGGTGACAACAACACTTTTTAATCGCCACTCTGTGCCCTTTGTGCCTTCGTGGTGAAAACAACACTTTTTAATCGCCACTCTGTGCCCTTTGTGCCTTCGTGGTGAAAACATCTCTTTTTTGCCAAATAGGTAACCCACACACCCTCGCCTGCCCTCAACGTTTCTTCCCTTTGGATTTAGGTTTTTTATATTTCATGTCCCTCAGGTGTTTGGCTTTGTTGCCTTTGTTCACCTTTTTGTTTTTGGCAAGTTTTTCATGGAAGGCGCCTACTGGTTTAGCGCGTTGTTTAAGCTTAACCTCGGGTACATAGAAGCGTTCACTTTCAATGAGGTTGAGAGAAATATCCACTTCTTCCGGCCATGCTGATTGGGGGATAGGTTGGCCCATCAAGGTCTCAATCGCTTCTTTTTGTGGAAGCTCAGCTTCGGTGGTAAACAGGATGGCAATGCCATCTTTATCGGCACGGCCGGTACGACCTATCCGGTGAATGTACGTTTCCGGGTCTTCAGGTGTATCAACATTGATTACATGCGTAACATCCGTAACATCCAGGCCCCGCGCCAATAAGTCGGTACAGATAAGTCCCCTGCAAAGTCCCTTTTCAAACGCGGCCACGGCATTCAGGCGGAAATTTTGCGATTTATTGGCGTGTACAATCTCAAACTGATCCGGAAACCTTTCTTCTAATTGTTTGTGTATCACATCGGCCAACCGCTTGGATGGGCAGAAGATGAGCACTTTCTGCATGGTATCGTCCTGACCCAGCAAATGTTCAAGTAAATTAATCTTGGTGTAAAAATTCTGAACCGGATACCAGGTTTGTTCAATCCGTTCCAATGGCGTACCTGCCCGAACCGCCTCCACCAAAACCGGCCCCTGAAAATATTCTTCCATCATTTCATCCACCTCTTCCGACATAGTTGCAGAAAACAACAGATTTTGCCTTTTTTTAGGCAATAAGCCGAAAATCCTGATCAACTGCGCACGGAATCCCAGGCTCAGCATTTCATCCATCTCATCAATAACCAAATGTCTGATCGATTTGAGGTTCAGGTAGCCTGTAAGCGCCAGATCCAGAAGCCGTCCTGGGGTGGCTATCAGGAGATCCAGACCTTCCGCTACCATGATAACCTGAGTGTTGATGTTGGTACCGCCATAAACACCATTAATCCTGATATTCATGTAAGTACATAACTTTTTCACTTCTTCCACTAACTGAACCACTAATTCACGGGTTGGAACAAGGATAAGTATGCGAGGCTCCTTTTGTTTGGAGAAAGTATACTGGCGCAGCAACGGCAGTAAATAAGCATAGGTTTTACCTGTGCCTGTTTGGGCAATTCCTACCACATCCCGACCCGACATAATTACGGAGAACGCTTTTTGCTGGATCAGGGTCGGCTCTTTGAGTCCAAGATCAGCAAGCGCATTTAGTAGGGGATTGTTGAGGTTTAGCTCTTCGAATTGCATGTGCTTGAAGGATTTGAGGGGTTGGGGAAAAACAAAAACCGGCGGCTCGCCCGAAAGCGAATCTGCCGGTTTTGCCATACTTTAAAAGTGGGCGGATTAAAAAGGAAAAGTATAGAGCAGGAAATCCTAAGCGGAGAATGTGGTTTTTCAGGTGCTCTTTATACTGCAAAAGTATGCCGACTTTTTGAATTGCAAGGTATCCGACAAAATAAACCGTCAAATGAGAGGTTAATCTTAGGGAATGGCGTCTTTAAATTATTTTCCGGTGAAGTTTGCTTTGCGTTTTTCCACAAAGGCAGTAGCGCCTTCAATAAAATCTTCCGTTCCGCAGCATTCACCAAAGGCGCTTACTTCCCTTTCAAAACCGTCTTCGCCGTCTTCAAAGTAAGCGTTTACGGTTTCCATTATTTTAGAAACGGCAAAAGGAGCTTTGGTAGCTATTTTTTCCAACAGCTCTTTTGCTTTGGTGATCTCTTCGCCGGCTGTCACAACATAATTAACCAATCCTAAGCGCAGTGCTTCCTCTGCCCCGATCAAATCGGCAGTGAGTAAGAGTTCCATGGCTTTGGTCTTTCCTATGTACTGGATCAACCGTTGAGTGCCACCGTACCCGGGAATTAGTCCCAGGTTTACCTCTGGCTGCCCAAAACGAGCTTTTTCACCGGCAATCCGCAAATGACAGGCCATGGCAAGTTCGCAGCCACCGCCTAAAGCAAATCCATTTACAGCGGCAATTACCGGACGATGAAATCGCTCAATCAAAAAGAAAATATCCTGTCCACGCTGGGCAAGAGCCTGCCCTTCAGTGGCGCTTAATCCGCTGAATTCTGTAATATCGGCACCGGCAACAAACGCTTTTTCCCCTGCGCCCGTGATAATTACGCCTTTCAAATGCTCAATTTCCGGACCATATTCACCAAAAAAGTGTTCCAATTCGGACAAGGTTTGGCGATTTAGCGCATTCAAGGCTTTTTCGCGGCTGATAACCAGCGTTGCAATGCCATGTTCAATGGCGATTTGTACGTTTTCGTACTGCATATTTGGATAGGCTTGGATCAAATGTTGAGGCAAAGGTAGCTATTTCAGACACGTGCTAATCTTCCACTTTCAGGACTTCTATTTCTTCGGCTTTCCAGTGTACCGCTTTGTGTAAATGGTACTTACTCAATCGGTTGTGGTAGAAATACAACACCCTGAAGTCGGAGGAAACGATATCACCGTCTTTGGTAAATTGAAGCGGTTTTTCTGTATGGTAAATGCCAAGATTTTTTACGCCGTCGCGTACAATTTCAGCAGGAGTTGCGTGTAATTCAGGCGCCAGTTTGATTTGACCGGCTTTTTCCCATTCCAGCAATTTAAGCTGCATTTGTTCTACTACCTCCTCAACTGCCCGAAATGGAAACAGATAGTCGTCATGCGGAAGACGTAGAATGCCGAAAAGATCTAATTTGGGATTGAGGTGAGAAAGCATCTCAAAAACAGCATGAGCTATGAGGTGACTGCTCAACACCACGTTTTCCACCAGATATCGGGTGGCTACCCGCTCCGCCAACAATTTTGTGTATTCTTCTTCTCTTTGACGGTCTTCGTTGATTTCTCCCTTTGCCAGGAAATATTCGCGGATGTCAAGCTCATTGCCGTATTTGTCGAAACTTCGGCCTTGGGCATCCACAAAATTGCCCAAAATATCCATTGGCTTACCAACGCTCAGGGTGATATCGCTGGTTGTGCTGAAAAAGCGCCAGATAAAGCGAAACCAGCTTCGAACACTTTTCCCTTCGTCGCGAAGGCGCAGATAATTTTCCTTACCAGTATTGCGCAAGTGTTGCTCGATCAAAAAGGGTGCTTCCAGCACAAAGTTGTAACAAATGACCAGCGGGACGATAAAAACTTTGGGTCTGCTGTTTAGCTCTGGTTGCATTACCATAGCACGCTGGGCTTCAACTGCCGTTCCCAACAAGCCCATTTTCAAATCTGTTTCAATTTCGCCGCTTCTGCTTCTGGTGCCTCCCGGGAAAAACAGGCTGTTCACCCCTCGCTGCATACTCAACCTGCTCATTGTTTTAAGGGTTTCCAGATATACCGAGTTTTTCTTTCTACGATCTACCCGGTAAGCTCCAAGCCGGTTCATATAGTATGCAGCTGGACCAAAATTATACAAATTCAAACCAGCTCCATAGCTGAAAGAGGGTAGGCCCAAGATTTGGTCCATGGCATAACCCACCAAAATGGAATCCAGATTGCTGTTGTGTGTGGGTACTACTACAACCGTACCGTGTTGGAACAAGGACCGAACGGTTTCTACATCCCCAACGATATTCAGCCTTTCAAACAGGTTTCGTTTTCCACGAAACATTGCCCGAAGACTTCTTCCAACAGCAGCATTAAATATTCGATTGAAAAATGCCGTCAGGAACCTTTGCGCAAAACGAAAGGTACTAATTTGAAAAGTGCCAACAATTTCTTCAGAGTACCGGTGAATGATCTTTCGGAGAATTTGCTCGTTTTCCGCTTTAGCTTCGGCATCGTCTCGGTCCAGACTTTTTTTAATGAGTCTTCTACTGATCCGGTTCCAAAAAGACCGGTCGTTCGGTGGATCTACCTTCCAGGGATCCTCTTTGATGCGGATTCTTTCCTGGTAAATAGTTTTTGCCAGAACATCAGAAAGATCCTTCCGGTGCTTCCCGGCAATCCGTTGAAAGGTAGCTTCGTCAATCTCCCGGACAAATTCAGCACGGTCTTTACTCAGCCGGTATATTGGCCAGTCTTCGATGCGCTCAATGATGCGGGGGTATATGTTTACTTCTTTGCTCAATTGTAAGGTGGAGTAAGGGCGGAAAAGCGTTTAGAATCCGACTTATCAGGCTTTCAATGATTGATCAATGTATTGCAGCAGTTCATCACGACCGGTTCTGCGCTCAGAGGAGGTCACAAAATAGTGTGGCAAAGTTTCCCAAGTCTCGGAGAGTTTATGCATAAATGCTGCAATATTTTCCTCTGCCAGTTTTTGGCCAGCCTTGTCTGCCTTGGTAAAAACCAAAACGAAAGGCACCTGAAGCAAGCCCATTTGATGCACAAATTCCAAATCAATTTTGGTGGGCGGCAGGTTAGAATCAATGAGTACGAAGGCGCAATACAGTTCTGCTCTGCGTTCAAAATACCCGTTGATCAGGTTTTCCAGCGTTCGGCGTTCAGATTTTGACACCCGTGCATACCCGTAACCAGGCAAATCTACCAGATGCCATTTTTGGTTGATCAGAAAAAAATTCAGGAGCCTTGTTTTTCCGGGTGTAGCCGATACTTTAGCCAGCCCCTTCCTGCCGGTCAGCATATTGATCAGGGAGGATTTACCTACATTGGATCTGCCAATAAACGCGAATTCAGGAGGCCCTCCTTTTGGGCAGGCACTTTCTTTGGGGTAACTTGATACAAAAACAGCACTTTGAATATCCATACGAAAAGGCAAAGGTAGCGTAATTCAGGTTTTTTGCGCCTGAAATGCTATCGGAGCGTTAAGCAATTCGTTACCAAAGGGTTAATCCGGTCCTATAAGCCCAGGAGCGTACAAGAACTTGAGAAAGTGCCCGTTAATAACACAAACAACTCAACCATTCTATACAGCCCATTATGAAACAGTTCTTTTTTGTCCTCGTTTGTCTCTTTGTTGTCAATTCAGTACATGCCCAGTTTTTTTCCATGGGTTTAAAAGCCGGAATGAACACCCAGCTGAATCATCCTGATGATATTAATATTGGTAATGGTGAAAATGGTTTTCACCTCGGATTGGATGGCAGGCAGTTTGGTACTCAGTTTGGCGGATACCTGCGCTTTGGCAAACGCTTGTTTATTCAACCAGAGGTTACGTTTAACTCCAACCGTACAGACTATGTGGTAGGAGAATCCAGTGTAGGCGAAGTGATTAAAAACGAAAAATACCAATTTCTGGATATACCGGTGCTTTTTGGCGCAAAACTTGGCCCGGTTAGGTTGCAAGCGGGTCCGGTAGGACACTATTTCTTGAATTCCACCTCAGAATTGACGGATATTGACGGGTATGAAGCCAGGTTTAAACAAATGACCTGGGGCTGGCAAGGTGGCCTTAACATTGGCTTCAAACGCATTTCTGTTGATTTCCGGTATGAAGGCAACTTCAATAAACTGGGCGATCATATGACCTTTTTCGGCGACCAATACCAATTCAGCGACTCGCCAGCCAGGTTTATCGTGGGCTTGAATTTTGCGTTGATCAAGCAGTAAAACATGACCACTGAGTAAGCATGAGTCATCCTGAATGTAAAGGGGTGACTCATGTTTAACGCCTTTCAACCAGGCTTTTAAGTACCTGAAAAACCTCGTCTGCCGCCTGGTCCCAAGAAAATTTCAATCGTTGTTCTCTGCCTTTTTCTATCAATTTTTGCCGCAATTCTGCATCCCGCCAGAGCATTTCCAGGCCTTCTGCCATATGTTCAACAGATAACGGATCCACCAACAAGGCGGCCTCACCGGCAATTTCCGGCAAACAAGAAGCATTGGCAGCCATCACAGGGGTGTCGCAAAACATGGCTTCCAGCATGGGGAGTCCAAAGCCTTCGCTAATGGATACATAGGTTAGTGCAGTAGCTGCAGCCGTTAATCCCGGCAGGTCTTCTTCCGGAACGTACCCCAAAAATTGGATGTCAGCACGGTGCTTTGACCCGTCATAAGCCTCTTTTACCTCTCCCGTTTTCCAGGCAAAACGACCGGCCAGCAGAAGTTTGTCCGGGGCGCCTGTCCGTTCTTTAAAAAGGTCGAACGCCCGGATGAGTCGGTGGATATTTTTCCTGGGATGTATGGCGCCGGCATAAAAAAAGTAGGGTATGTCTGCAGAATACCGTTTTCGAAAAACCGTCTTTTCAGCTGGATGTAGCGGAGTAAATCCTTCCCGACAGCCATTGTAAATGGTTTTTACCCTGTTGGCTGAAAGGTGAAAAGTTTGTAGGATGTCCTGGCGAACGTATTCCGACACCGTGATCACTTTATCGGCCCGGCGCAAAAACCTGGGTAGAAATATCAGAAAAAAATAACGGTGTATCCAGGCAATCTGTTTGGGGAAATGAATGGGAACCAAATCATGACAGGTCATGGCTACTGGTGTTTTGGACCATAAGCTGCACATGGAATCTGGTGAAAAAAAGACATCAACCTCCATTTTTTTCAGTAAACGACGCACTGACCATTCAAACCACCAAAGAAATAGGGGAGCAAATCTTGCCCGGGGAAACAACACCACCGGCGTAACATTAGGGCCATACAGGAAAGATTGGTCCAGTGAGCGATCAGACAAAAATATAAACTCAACTTCCGGATGGGCTTGTACCATTCGCCGCACGATTTCATGCGTGTACCATCCAAAACCTTCTAACTGGCCGGATTGAAGAAAACGAGTATTGATGGCTATTTTCACAGTGGATGGTAGACGGTTGACGGGGATGGGGGCAAAGAACCTGTTTTTCTGTAATTTGTGGAAAACTATTTGTTTGATTTAGATGCTTGGGGACGGCAGTTTGGTAATTTTGCGCCAAAGCAGTCGCTGAAGATTGAATAACACACCAGATGATAGATTTTTCTGCAACCAGATTAGCTCGTTTTGCCGCCACATGGGTGGGAAATAAGAACCGGTATGAAGGGGTTGTGATCCCCAAGCATACGCTTATGCCTGTACACGATGCTGCTGAAGAGCTTCTAATCACGGCTTTTTTAAAACCATTTGAAAAAACCGAGGAATTCTTCTACTTCCATCATGAAGAGGATGTAAGTCAACACCCTGTATATCAGGCGTGTATGGAAATCTTTAGCAATCCTGAAACCATGGCTGAGCAGGCTGCTAACCTTACGCAGATGTTGTATGGTCATTGTGAGAATCCTAAAGTGCAGGGTGGGGAATTTTTCCTGGCCTATTTCGAAGACTTGATGTTGCAGGGAGAACCTACCACAGCCATTGGACTTTGGAAAGTTGAACAAAAAGATTCTGTGTTCAAAACAGAGCGAACGGCTGAATCCTTTACGCTGAATATTCTGGAAGGGATCCCATCCGGGAAGCCACAGGTAGCTGCACTTATTTTTAACCTGGACGAAGCGGAGGGGTACCGTATATGTGCCATGGATACCGTGACTAAAAAGGATGAACGATCCTTCTGGAAGGATGATTTCCTTCGCCTCCGCCCCATTGAGGACAACTATTTTAATACCCGCCACCACATTAGTCTGGCAAGTGAGTTCATCAGCCAGAAAGCGCCTTATAAATTTGGATTAGACCGGACGGAAACCATTGATTTACTGAACCGGTCTGGAGAATATTTCAAGGAGAATGACCTTTTTGAGGTGGACGATTTCACCCAACAACTTTTCCCCGAAGAAGAGCAACGGGAGGCCTTTAAAGAATTCCGCGACGAATATGCCCGGGCTTATGCTGTGCCGCTGGAAGACAAATTTGATATTAGTACGCAGGCAGTGAAGAAGGATTCAAAGGTTTTTAAGAGTGTTTTAAAACTGGACAAAAATTTTCACATTTATGTACACGGGCGTCGTGATTTGATCGAACGCGGATTCGATGAGGATAAAGGCAAAAAGTACTACAAAGTCTGGTACGACAACGAAGAATAAGCCTTAAAATCCCCAACATGCTCTAAAACTCCCATATAACCACATTCCATTCTTCCCTGGCAATGGCATCTGAAAAGGTGTGCATGGTTTGAAATCCCACCCGTTCGTGCGCGCGCTGCGAACGCTGGTTACGCACAGCTATTTCTGTGATCACAAAATCATACTCTTTTTGGCATACCTCCTTCATTTTGGCGTACATACCGTCAAAAATGCCCTTTCCCCGATAACCTTCTGCCACACAGATTTGTCCCATTACAAACCAGCCAGGATGTTCTTTTAGCGACTGTCCTTTCCAGGAAAGGGCGTCTAAGAGGTGAAACATGGGTTGTAGTATGGGAATAAACGCGGAGAAAGACCGCGGCATCACCAAAGCATAGCCTACAACTTTGTCGCCATCCTTGGCAATGACACTTGGCGCTTCCTCATTCATGCGTTGCAATACTGCCGGATCATGTTTTACGGTTACAAATCCTTGTTCCTGCGCAACAGCCGCAGATACAGAGGAAACATGGTTTGCAGCCTGAAGATCCAGAATTTGTTGTACCTCCAAAGGAGTACTGACAGTCGTAAATATTATTTCCATGTCGCAAATTTTAGAAACTATTTTTATCTTTTAGAAAAGAGATGCTACTTTCGGCCCGCCAAATTCTCCATACAACATATACAACGAATCACCACCGTTCATGACCCTTGGTATTTTGAAAGAAGCAGACGGCGAGCAACGAGTAGCCGTCACCCCAGATTCCATCCCCGCTATACTAAAGTTGGGTGCAACAAAAATAATGGTTGAACGTGGCGCTGGCGCCACTGCCTTCTTCGATGATGCTTCCTTTGAGGCAGCAGGCGCAGAAGTTACAGATGCAGAGACCATTCTGAAAAATGCAAAAGTTTTGGTTAAAATCCATCCACTTTCTGCATCTGCTGTCGGGAAACTGACTGCCGGCCAGATTGTTATTGGGCAATTCAACCCGCTTTCCAACAAGGAAGCTGTAACGCAATTGCTACAGGCAAATGCCACAGGTTTCAGCCTCGACATGGCGCCTCGAAGTACCCGTGCACAAGCGCTCGACGTACTTTCATCTATGGCAACTGTGGGCGGGTACAAAGCAGTATTAACTGCGGCTTCACATTTGCCTACCTTCTTCCCGATGTTTATGACCGCTGCAGGTACGATCAAACCTGCTAAAGTGCTCATACTTGGCGCAGGGGTGGCAGGCTTGCAAGCTATTGCTACCGCTAAGCGATTAGGCGCAGTTGTAGAAGCTTTTGACGTTCGAGCAGCAGCCAAGGAAGAAGTGCTCTCTTTGGGCGCCAAATTCGTGGAAGTTGAAGGAGCCGTTGATGATAAATCTGCAGGTGGCTATGCTGTTGAACAAACCGAAGAATTCAAACAACGACAGGCTCAACTCATTCACGATAAAGCCATTGGTTCTGACGTAATTATTTGCACAGCACAAATTCCAGGCCGAAAAGCGCCCGTTCTCATTCGTAAAGAAACCGTTGCAGGAATGAAAGCAGGGGCAGTTATCGTGGATATGGCAGCCTCTACCGGCGGTAACTGCGAGTTGACGGAAAATGGCAAAACCATTCATCCTCACGGGGTAACCATTATTGGTGATTCCAATCTGGCGGGCTCTGTTTCCAAAGATGCCAGCGTGATGTTTGGCAAAAATATCGTGAACTTCCTGAAGCTCATCCTGATTAAAAACGAACTTACCCTGAACTGGGAAGATGATATTGTGGCTGCTACTTGTGTGGCCCACGAAGGAAAAGTAGTGAGTGAACGTGTTAAGGGCGCTTTGGGGATGTAAGTGAAGACTCAATTGTTATGGAACAAACTGCTGAGGCTTTACTATTGATTCTGGAGGAAGTGTTGCCGCGTTTACGGACAATCCAGGACCATGAGGCAGGTGTCAAGTCTTCGGAAAAATGGTCGAAAAAGGAAATATTAGGCCATTTGATTGATTCTGCCAGCAATAACCAGCACAAGTTTGTTCGAACGATGCAGGTTGATGACCATCTGGATTTTGTGGGGTATGCGCAGGATTTTTGGGTGTCAGCCCAACAATACCAAACCGCGAGTTGGGAGAGTCTGATAGCCTTTTGGGAAGCCTACAATCGACACCTGGCGCACGTGATCAGGCAAACACCGGAATCGGCCCTGGAGCATACCATTTCCATCAATGGCTCACAAGCTTTTTCCTTGGCTTTTATCATGAAGGATTATGTGGAGCACCTGAAGCACCATTTGAAACAAATACTACCTAACAGTTCAATGTTTGACCAATATGGCTAACTTTTTTCTTGAAAATCAAGACCTTATCTACATCGTCATTCTCAGCATTTTGCTTGGGGTGGAGGTGATTTCCAATGTGCCTGCCATCCTGCATACGCCGCTGATGTCTGGCGCCAACGCCATTCACGGCGTAGTAATCATTGGCGCCATCATCGTGATGGGCCATGCCAGTCCGGATGATTACCTCGCGCTTACGCTGGGTTTCATTGCCGTTCTGCTTGGTACCCTGAACGTAGTAGGCGGCTTTGTGGTGACTAACCGCATGCTCGAAATGTTTAAGAAAAAGAAGTGATCGATCTGGTCAGGTAGAAGATTGCGGAAAACCATCCCTGTTTTTCTTCATTGACCACATTAATCACATTAAAACACATTGCCCACCTTTTTTATGTCCACCTTTTTACTCGAACTCTCTTACCTGATAGGTTCCATAACCTTTATCGTCGGCCTTAAACAATTGAGTAGCCCAGATTCTGCCCGCAAAGGCAATCTGGTGGCTGCAGCCGGCATGGGTATCGCTATTCTGGCCACCATTTTATTTCACCAAAAAGACGGTCAACCCATCGGCAATATCCCATGGATCATTGCAGCAATGGGTATTGGTACCGTAATTGGCTGGATGATGGCCATGAAGGTCAAAATGACGGCTATGCCCCAAATGGTGTCATTTTTTAACGGAATGGGTGGCGCTTGCGCCGCTATCATCAGCATTGTAGAATATAACGCGCACCCGCATGGCACCTCCGGATATTTGTTGACAGTGTTCCTGGGGCTGGTTATTGGTAGCGTATCCTTCAGTGGCAGTATGGTAGCCTATGGCAAACTGGATGAAAAAATCAAGGATATATCCGTTAGCTTCCTGACCTACCTGAACTTGCTGCTTCTGATTTTAATTTTTGCCATTCTCGGAATCGCAGTAGTGCAACCTGAATTCTTTGGACATTCGGTTGTGTGGATATTGCTTGCCTTGTCTTTCATTTACGGCATTTTGTTCGTAATGCCCATCGGTGGCGCCGATATGCCTGTGGTGATTTCATTGCTGAACTCTCTTACAGGTATGGCTGCAGCATTTGGTGGTTTCCTGTACGACAACCCGGTGATGCTTACGGGCGGTATTCTGGTTGGTTCGGCTGGTACTATCCTTACGGTATTGATGTGTACAGCCATGAACCGTTCACTTCTGAATGTAATTATTGGATCATTTGGAGGTGGAGGGGCGGCAGGCGCGAAAGGCGCTTCCGGCGACCAAACGGTGAAAGAAATTTCCCTCACAGACACAGCGATACTTTGTGCTTATGCGGGTAAGGTAGTCATTGTTCCCGGGTATGGCCTTGCGGTTGCGCAAGCACAGCATATTTGCCATGAATTGGAGAAAAAATTAGAGGAAAAAGGCGTAGAAGTGAGCTTCGCCATTCACCCGGTTGCTGGTCGTATGCCAGGCCACATGAACGTTTTGTTGGCGGAAGCAGATGTGCCATATCCAAAGTTAGTGGAAATGGAAGATGCCAACCCAACGATGAACAACACTGATGTGGTGATCATTGTGGGCGCAAACGACGTGGTAAACCCGGCCGCAGAAAATGATCCAAGCAGCCCGATTTATGGTATGCCGGTACTCAAAGTTTGGGAAGCAAAAAATGTGATAGTGATGAAGCGCAGTATGCGCGCCGGTTATGCGGGTATCGAAAACGAACTCTTCTTCCACCCCAAAACCAAAATGCTCTTCGGCGATGCCAAAGAAATGCTGGGTAAATTGGTGTCGGAGGTGAAAGAGCTGTAGGATTGACGATTGACGAGTACATGATTACATGATTGAAGAGGGAGGGGGGCGTTGCATTTGGGATTTTTGAGGGCCAATGGCCTTGATCAAATCCCGAACGCAGCGCCCCCCTCCCTCTTCAATCATGTAATCATGTACTCGTCAATCATGTACTCTTCAATCACGTACTCCTAAATCTTAATATAGATTTTCCTGATAAAAAGCCATCTGCAAACCAGCCAACAAACCATCATATATCCAAATGCAAACAGGAAAGAACCAATTTCCGTGTTTGCAAGTGACTGGAAAATACTGCGATAAATCCACTCCTTGGCATTCATATCACCCACAGGAATTGCGTATAATGCCATAACGAGGGCTTCTGACAAAATATAGGCGAATAAAGAATTAGCACCAAAAATGAGCAGGAAATCTATGCCTTTTCTCCTGTTTTTAACGTCGATGATCCAGATGCTGAGGGCAAAAAAGATCATGGATAACCCTCCGGCATACAGGACATAAGAACTGGTCCATAATTTCTTATTGATAGGGAAAATCAAATCCCAGGCAAGCCCGGTAAAGCCGCAAATAACTCCCCAAAGCAATAAATCTCGCACCAGTTGCTCCTTTTGCATCGTACGCCTCGACATGAGTTCGGCGCTGAACCAGCCCAGCAGAACGGTCACAATGGCTGGCAGAGTACTCAATACGCCTTCCGGATCAAAAGGTGTTCTCAACCCGGGAGATACTGTTTCCTTGTACAAATGAGCCTCTCCAAACAGCCATTTGTCTAACTGTAATACCGGGCTGCTCAACACACCGTATGGGTCAAAACCCTGAGGTATAAACCAATTGAGGAGTCCCCAATACAACAATAAAAACACCCCGGATAACACGAGCAAAACTTGTCGGCTACAGGTTAATACCAAAACTGATGCAATGCCATAACCAAGCGCTAAGCGTTGAGGTACCCCCATAATTCTCCAGGTATCCCAGTTTTTCCAGAGAAATGGAAAATTGTTCAATATTAACCCGATGCCAAAAAGAATCGCTGTTCTCTTCAAAATTTTCCATCCAGCCTC
>JAEUUS010000221.1 GCA_016787545.1 Saprospiraceae bacterium | reverse complement strand
CCTCTGCCGCCTTTAGAGGCAAGCATGACCTTGTTCATCTTGTTTCTTTGTTTGCCTCGGTCACCTTTTTTGTCGAACCGGTTGGATGCATAAAAAAGGGTGTCGCCCACCACGGTTGGTGCGAACTCATTCCAGGCGCTGTTGATTTCCTTGCCCAGATGTTTCACTTCAGCCGAAACCGGGGAAGCGGCAATGAGCTTGGCTTGCTCACAAAAAGCGATTTCCGTATGCGCTTGTTCAAAAAAAACAGGGTCGACTTTTAAAGGATGCTGATCCAGGAATTTTTCAAAGTATTCAATGGCTTCATCATAGTGCCCTAAACTTTTTTGAACCTCTGCTATCCGATAATAAACCAAGGGATGTTTATCGAGGTGTTTAGGTTGTGCCGCCACTTTTTCATAGGAGCGTTGCGCTTCCTGATATGCCTGAAACATGCGGGCGCTTTCACCATATTTCCACCATAAACTTAAATCGCTGCTTTGCCGTTTGAGCACATCACCATAAAGTTGAAGGGCCGCAGCATAATTCTCGTTTTGGAACGCCTCATCTCCCGCGCGTACATAAGACCGAAGAGACTGGGCAGGCAAATACTGAAATACGAAAAGGGTTGCTAAGATTAAAGAGACTCGTTTCATAGTAGTTTGTTTGACAATCGAAGTTGGGGAAAAATCGGTTTGGACGATTCTTCTAACGTAACGATTGTATTTTTTGGTTTGTCGGGGAAGTGTTAAAAGCAAAGATAATGAAGCATTTTCAATTGAGTAATTTTTGATATTCAATGAATTAGATGCTCATATTTCAAGCTTTTAAATATTAAAAAACCGGGCAACATTTAACAACTTTTGAAACTTCTACCGGAATTAACCGATATACCAACGCAATTTCCACCCCTCCTTGCTTCCGTGTGGCCTGTTCAAAATCTGATATATTAATGTCGTAACTCAATCCAGCCAACCAGTTGTTCCGCTCTAATTGAAGCGCTGGAATAATAGCATCACCTGATCGCCATCCTATCGACGCCCTGATAGCGGTTACATTGGCCAGGCCCTTAGTCAGAAATTGCCGAACTCCGCCTCCAAGTAGTATTTCTTTAGCTTGATTCATGGTTTGAAATGACCCATAAGCCCATACATCTGTGTCTGGTTGCCATTCATACATGCCTTCCGCCCAAACGCTCCAACGCATCGGCAACCGTGCTGGTCCAATACCACCAAAACTAAGCTCTGGCCGGTTTAGATGCGAGCCACCTATACCGAAATTGAGGCCGGTTCGACTATTGGGCGACTGTAAAGAAAAATGTACTCCGGCACTGAGAGTGGCAGCTAAACCACTGCTCCGGCCAAATGGCTCTTTTGACGGTAGGTTGGGGTCATAATTATCGCCATTCCATTGGTTTTTGAAACTCAAATGGCTGATATCTACCGTTCGCTGCAAGGCATTGGCGCCAAACCCAACGGAAAGTTTGCTGTTAGAGCCTAAAGTATGCCCTGCACTCAGGTTAAGTCCGCCTTGGGTCCAACTGAGCTGACCGTCGCCTGCCTGATCCTGTTGTGCCAGCAGTCCAATAGCCAGCAAACTTTTTCCACGTTTCAAAGCTTTCCAATCTGCGGCAACACCATAGGTTTGGTAATTTACCGGTACACTGCGCCATTGGGAGCGATAAATGCCACTGACTCTTAAATTGCCACTAAAAGCTCCGGCTGCAGCCGGGCTCAAATGTTGAGGGTGCAGATAAAATTGCGAAAAGTGCAAATCCTGTGCACTTGCCGGTACAAGCAACAACAGATAACTACCAAGTAAGTACAGGATTATGGTGCGCATAGAATGCTTTCAGGTGAAAAAAGCTTGCAATAAGATGCTGTATTGTGCGAAGGTAACAAAGGAAGCTTGCTCGAAGATAGTATTTTTGCCCCATGAATTTTGAAATTTGCGCTGTAAATATTCAATCTGCTCTGGTGGCTCAGTCTGCCGGTGCACAAAGAATTGAACTTTGTTCCGCTTTGGACGTCGGCGGATTAACCCCATCACTTGGATTAATCCGTGCGGCTGTTCAGTCACTCGATATTCCGGTTCACGTGTTGATCAGACCCAGAGAGGGTGATTTCTGCTATTCGGATGCTGAATTAAGCATCATGGTGGAAGATATCCAGGCGTGTATGCAAGCGGGCGCTGCCGGAGTTGTGGTGGGGGCTTTAACGCCTGATGGACAATTGGATTTGCCCAAAATGAAGGCAATGAAAGCTGCTGCAGGTCATATGGCGATAACGTGTCATCGGGCATTTGATTTTACCACTAATCCGGATCTGGCACTGGAACAATTGATTGACTTGGGATTCGTCCGGGTACTCAGTTCGGGTCAGGCCGATTCAGCCTTCGTGGGGCGGTTTTTATTGAAGAAGTGGGTGGATCAGGCTGCAGGTCGCATTGCCGTAATGCCAGGTGGGGGGCTCAATGCCGGGAACATTCACGAGGTCATTGCGTTTACGGGTGCAAAGGATGTGCATTTTACCGGAAAAACGAAGGTTGAAACACTCAGCAAAAAAGAACTTCCGGGTCTGGAATCCTGGCATTGGGAAAGCAATGAGGCGCTTATTCAGGGTGTCATCCATCAAACGAATTAAACAACCATATTTTGGATTCACTGACACAAATTGTGCTTGGAGCAGCCTGTGGTGAGGTGGTTGCAGGCAAAAAAATTGGCAACCGGGCAATGCTATGGGGCGCTATTGGTGGAACTATTCCGGATCTGGATGTATTTGCCGGGCTTTTCACGGATCAGATTACCAGTACCTCTTTTCATCGAGGCTTCATGCATTCGTTCTTGTTTGCAGCTTTGGCTCCCTGGCTGTTGGCCAAACTAACGCAATGGTTTTATGGGAATCAGGTTTATAGGAAACAAGGTTATAAAGCCGCAGCGATGATTATTTGGCTGGTATTTTACCTTGGTGCTGCAGCAGGATTGAATTTTATCCCAGTTCTTATGGGAGAAGGTTTGAGCTGGTATGCGCTGGGACCCACGATGTTACTGGGTGTTTTATTTGCCGGCAAACTTTGGAAAGACTATTGGAAACGCGATCTGAAAATGGTGGAGGCATCCTATTTAACCTGGGTTTCCCTTTTCTTTTGGAGTATATTTACCCATCCAATCCTGGATTGTTTTACCAGTTGGGGAACCCAGATTTTTCAACCGTTTGACGATACACGGGTACAATGGTGTACCGTGTCGGTGGTAGATCCGGTGGCTACGATTCCCTTTCTACTCATGTTAATTGTTGCCTCGTTGATTCACAGAAGCAACAGCGCAAGAGGATGGTGGAATTTGGCCGGATTAATCTGGTTTTGCGGGTATTTGATGGGGTATACCTTGTGGCATAAATCGCAGATTAACGCACTTTTTGAAGATTCTCTCAAAGCCAAAAACATTCAATATTCAAGGTATTACACCAATCCAACCATTTTTAACAATATTGTCTGGAGCGGCGTTGCAGAAGGAGATACAGCGTTTTATTTTAGCCAATATGGTTTTCGGGATTGTAAAGCGGTATTTGATCCTATTTCTGTAATTCCTAAGCATCATTACCTGATGAAGCAAATCCCTGAAGATGCCAGAGCAGCGCATTTTCTGCGTTGGTTTTCTGATGGATATTACAATGTGGTACCTTACCATGGAGATACCTTACAGGTGAATGATCTTCGTTTCGGCTTGATGGGCGATTCGCTAAAAGGTAACAATTATGTATTCCCATTCCTGTTGTTTAAAAATGATAAAGGTGAATGGGATGTGCTTCAAAACAACCGGAACAGGGAAAACATGGAGGCCAACCGCCAATCTTTAAGCGCCTTGTTCAATCGGATTTTTCATGGAAAATGCCTTGATGTCAATACTAACCAACCTCAGCACTAACCTTTAGCTATCATCTTACATGCGTCAGCGTAGTATTACTGCATTCTTTTTTGCCCTTGTGATGCTCGGAGGAATCTATGGTGGGCCACACAGCTTCTTTTTACTTTTTGGACTGGTAGCTGTTATTGGCGCCTGGGAATTAGGTAATCTCGTGTACAAGCATGAAGATGCGCATCGGGAGCTTCGTAAGGTTTTAATTACAGGCCTGACCGCTGTTGTGTATATATGGATAGGTGGGGATATCATGCATTGGTGGACAATGAATCCTTTTTTGGCAGTGGCCTTGTTGCCAGCTGTTTTTGGCCTTTTAGCTACCGTTGAATTATTCCTGGCGGGGAAAACACCTTTCCCTAATTTGGGTATTTATTTTTTGTCGGTCTTCTATTTAGCCGTTCCGCTGATACTACTGCTTATGATTGCCTATGGAGAGCAGTATTATCCAAACAGGGTATTGGCTTTATTGTTACTGGTTTGGACTAATGATACAGGTGCATACCTTTTTGGGAAAAAATGGGGGAAGACAAAGCTTTTTGAACGTATTTCCCCAAATAAAACCTGGGAAGGGACGCTTGGCGGGGCGTTTTTTGCCATCCTGATTTCCTGGGGCTTATCCTTTCTGATTCACGATTTTACGTTGTTTCAATGGCTTGCTTTAAGTGTGGTAGCAGCGATAGGCAGCAATGTGGGAGATTTGGTGGAGAGTATGCTTAAACGCAGCGTAGGGGTAAAAGATTCTGGCTCCATAATGCCCGGACATGGTGGTATTTTGGACCGATTTGATGCCTTTATTTTTTGTTTGCCATTTTATTGGCTGGTACTTCAATGGGTGTCTTGACCATTCTGGTTCAGTTTTTTGCGCCATTCCTGATATCCCCAGATGGCTAAAAGTAAAAATACCAGGTATTGAAAACTCGTAAATACAAACCCCTTGATGAAATAAAGTGGAATGGCTGTAATGTTGGTTGCGATCCACCAAAGCCAGTTTTCAAGCTTTTTACGAGCCATGAGCCACATGCCGGTATAGGCTGTTGCAGAAGCAAAGGCATCAGCTAAAGGAACCGTACTATCGGTGAATTTTGTCAGGATACTGTATAAGGCACCCAAACACAATGCAAAGAAAATCAAGGTGTTGCGCCATTCTATTCGACTCGATTGGGTGATTTTCAACACAGAATCGCCATCCGATTTTCGGCTCCACAACACCCATCCAATGATACTCATAACGGTGTAATAAACATTCACCCCTGCCTCTGCGTACAAACCCGCTAAAACACTCAGATAAATATAGATGCTGGTGTTTACAATTCCGGTTGGGTAAACCCAAATATTTTCCAATCTGGATAAAATCACGCTGGTTATGCCGAAGCTTACGGCAATAAATTCCAGCCAGGTGGTAGCAAAAAGTCCGTCGAGCAGTGCTTGCCAAAGATTCATGGAATAAATTTGCGGTTCAAATGAGTCAGGAACGTTTTGATTTTGTGATCATCGGTGGTGGTATTTTTGGATGCTACGCTGCCCTTTACCTCGCCGGGCGTGGGGCAAAAGTGGTAATTTTGGAGAAAGAATCCCGACTTTTTCAAAAAGCATCGCTGGTGAACCAGGCACGGTTGCATAGTGGATATCACTATCCCAGAAGTATTGCAACCGCAGCAATGAGTGATGAACATAAGGCCAGATTTACGTCAGAACACAAAGCATTCGTGAACCATACCTTCGAAAAATACTACGCCGTAGACCGGTATGGCTCGTTCACTGATGGTCAGCAATTTGAACGCTTTTGTGCCTACCTGAAGATTCGCTGTGACCGGGTAAACGCCCACCCATTGTTTAATTTTAACCGACTGGAAGCGCTCTACCAAACAGAAGAACATTCCTTTGATCCGGTGCTTTTGGGCAATTATTACCGCGACAAAGTGGAAACACATCCGGCTATAACCGTGTACAAAAATGCTAAAATTCAGGCAGCAAAAGCAAACGGTTCAGACTGGTTAATTCAGGTAGGGCTGCCAGAAAAAGGGCTTGTTTCACTGTCTGCAGGAGTGGCAATCAATGCAACTTATGCCGCTACCAACGCACTCAACCGGATGTTTGGATTGCAGCATTTGGAGCTTACCCATGAAATATCTGAGATTGCTTTTATTCATTCCCCACAGTTTGGATTACGTGGACTCACGGTCATGGATGGACCATTTGGGTCTATCATGCCCTATGGTTTAAGCGGCTTGTTGTCACTGTCCTCTGTAGCATACACTCACCATAAGATTTCCTTCGATGCTTTGCCGAGGTTTGATTGCCAGGAGCCGGAAACGGATCCATCCTGCACACCTGAGGCGCCCGGTATTTGTACCGATTGTAACCGTCGACCAGTATCTAACTCCCCCAAAATGTTGGCGCAAATGCAGCAGTATTTTGCAGAAGAGGTGCAGTTTTTCTCGTTTTTTTCTTATTTTACCATCAAATCAAAGTTGAAATCCAGTTATATCGATGATGGCCGCCCAACAGAGATTTCCAAACTGCACGACATGCCAAAATTTTACTGCCTGTTTGCCGGTAAAATCAACTCCATTTACGAGATTGAAAAAATAGGTTGATTGCGGGATTTTCATTATCAGATTTTATTTAGATGTTTGCCACCCATAGAAATCGGAGCGCATGTGTTCTCCACCTAAACAAATATCCGGAATGAAATTTCCCCTCCCTTTCCTTGTTGTCCTGTTTTCCGGGATTTTTTCGTCTGTGCTTGCACAGCGCTCACCCAACGAATTTCTACCCCACAAACTTGGGGAGCAATTTACGCCACACCATCTCCTGAACGCTTATTTTGAACAATTAGCACAGTCGGTTACTGCCACTATGCGGCTGGAAAAATATGGTAAAACCAATGAAGGACGGCCGCTACAAATTGCCATTTTTGCTTCAGCGGAGAATATGATGCGATTGGAACAAATCCGCCTCAACAATCTTCGAATGGCCGGAATGGCTGA
>JAEUUS010000146.1 GCA_016787545.1 Saprospiraceae bacterium | reverse complement strand
CCGTAGGCCGTCCACCGTAAGCCGTCTCAATGGAGAAAACTAAAGATTCCGGCGAGAATGAGAACGACACCGGAGATAATGCCCGCATAGTGTTCGAGGGCATGCCAGTTGGCAAGTTTTAGACCATGCCAAACTAATTGCACCCAAACAATCATGCCACCTACTGTGGTGAGGGTGTACAGTAAAGATAACTGAAGAACCGCCCAGGATCCCTGGCTACCAGCCATGAGAAAAAAAGCTCCGATTTCCAGACAGGGCGACAAAAACATGGCCATAGCCAATGCTGCAATCAATTGTTTCTCAGGCAATTGCTCCGAAACTGGATTGTGCAAATGAAAATGCTGATGGTAATAGTGTCGCCAGATAAAAACCAGGCCAAGGGCAATTAACAATACCGGCGCGGCTGTTTCCATGAAGATTTCAGTCCAGGAGGCCAATTGCCATCCTGTGAAACTCACCAGCAAACCAATCAATACAGTACTGATTGCATGAGCTGACCCAGCCAAAAGGGTGATCCTGGAGGCTTTCCCGGCAGTCCAGGCCTGCCGTTTTCCAATGGCCACTATGGGAAGCCAATGATTAGGAATGGCTGCGTGTAAAAGACTCAATGCCAGGCTGCCAAACAGAAGTTCTGCGGTCATTTTATTTTTGGAAAGTTTTCCGGCGCGGAATGAAGTGGCAAAAGTAAGGGGTTACAGTGGAGGATTCGGTAAATCATCAAATGGAAAGTTGCTGACAATTATTCCGGGATTTTGTCGAGGTTTGTAGGATCAAATCCTCACAACCCTATTATGAAACAATTTTTCGCTGCCAGCTGGATCGGAATTCTATTTGCGTTCTCATTACTTTTTACGCTTTCTCAGTGCCACATACTGGGAAAGAACTTAAACAACGCAGACCTCTCCAGGTTCAAAGCTGCCAATCAGGCACTTCTGGATAGTATGGCCCGATCCGCCAGCCGACAGGCTGCTCTGGGTTTTGCCGATAGCGCGCAGCTTATTTCCCAAAACCTCATTATCGGCCTGAAAGGTGTCATGGACACCCTGGATCCCGATTTCAAAAAACTGGAAGGCCGTATTGCCGATCTGGGCGGGATGAGTCGCAAACAATTAGACTCACTTGGTCAAACGCTTGAAGAGCGACTGAACGGATTAAAAAGCAATATTCAGGATGATGAGCTCAAAAAATATCTGATTGGCATGATTGAAGAGTCTACAGGCTCCCTGAAAAAGCAAACTAAAACCATGCTGAGCGATATGATTCAAAAGGCGCTCGATGATTTTGATGCGGAAACAGCCCGGGAAAAAGTACAACTCATCATTCGGGGAGCACTGGACGACAGCACCCAGGTACTGGCTCAGGAATTGGTACACAGTGCCCTTCAGCCCACCGTCGACAGTATTATGGGGCGAATTGAAAAACTGGTGCGCAAGGATGTACCGTTTGTGCAGCGCCAGGCCCAGCAGTTGTTGGTTGCCCTGGGCCTGGTTGCCATAGCCATCATTGGCTGGTTTTGGTATCAGCGCAGGCGTTATGCCCGGCTGGTTGGTTTGCTCACATATCAGATTGACAAAATACCTTCCCAGGAACTATACGATGAACTCACCAAACGTATTCGAAGCGAAGCTCAACAGGCGGAATTGGAGCCTTTGTTGCGGCAAACGCTGAAAGAACAGGGGATTAATGAGTGAGTGAGTGGGTTTTAGAATTCCACCTCCATATCCTTGATGACTTTACCGGATTTGGTTTGCATGCGCAAGGTGTATTTATCTGAATTCAGGTTGTAGACTTCGAGTCGCAGGCCAGTGCGGTGCTCACCGGCTTTCATGAGTTCTTCTTTGGACACCTGTTTGATTTGTTTTCCGGCAGAATCCAGCAACACCATGAGGACCCGTTCGTCTTTTTCCAAAAAGTAGGTGAAATTAGCTTCAACCACAAGGGCCTTACCCAGTTCCGCGCGTTCTCCGGGCAGGTATTCTACCGTTCGGTGTTTGACTTTATAGGCGGGCACTTTTTTACCTAATTGTTCCGCCACAAAACGGGTGAGCTCAGGATCGTCAATGGAGCCCAATGATCTGCCACTGAGCAAGCACCATACCGCTGTTTGCGCGTTAGGGCCATCTGTTTTGCCCTTTTCTGCCATGAATTTCAACAAATTGCAGAGTTGTGCAGGCGCCATGGCACCAATAGCGAATACCTCGGCTGCTTTGGGTGACATTTCACCCGCCTGGGTACAAAAAGTCTTGAGGGTAGCCTCCACCGGAGTTTTGGCAGTTACAGCCAACAGCAATTCCGTTGAAACTACCAGGGTTTGCTGGGCTGAATCGGCAGGTTCCATGAGCTGGCCCTGCGGAATGCGCAGACGCAGATACTTGCCGCGCAGGTTTTTACAAATCAGTTTCAAGGTTTCTCCCTCATGCCCTCCTTTACCTTCTACTTTAACGCTGACCAGTTTTTGGGCTATGGCGTCTTTTAAATCGTAGATATTGGAGGTTGGACTGCTTTTCTGGGCATAAACGGCCAGGAATTTCAGGAACAACAGGCTACTCAGGAGGAATATTTTTCGCATAGTACATTGATTTATACGAAAACGCCGCAACACGAATGGATAGTATACCATTCACGTTGCGGCGTATCCAAAAGCGCCTGGACAGCGCTATATCAGAGATTATCTTTGAAAAAACCTTCGATTTTTTCAAAAAGATGCACCCGATCCTTACCCATCACGTTGTGTGGATGTTCCGGGTAGGCAAAATAATCTATCTGCTTGTTCCTGCGTACGCACTCACGGATGTAGCGCAGGGAATGTTGCCAGAGAACCACATCATCCGAAGTACCATGAATCATCAATAGCCGTCCTTTCAGGTTGTCTATGTACTGAAAGAGGCTGTTTTTAGCATAACCATCAGGGTTTTCCTGCGGCATATCCATGTAGCGCTCTGTGTACATGATTTCATACATCCGCCAGTCAATTACCGGACCGCCGGCTACGGCACATTTGAACACGTCTTTAGATTCCGGACGTGTCATCAGTGAGGTAGTCATAAACCCGCCATAACTCCAGCCAAACACTCCTATACGTGCCGGATCTACAAACGACTGCGCTTTGAGGTACTCAATGCCTGTCAACTGATCTTCAATTTCCGCATCCCCCACCCTTTTGTGGATAGCATTTTCAAAGGCAAACCCGCGATTGGCAGAACCCCTGCCATCGACTGTGAAAATAACAAAACCCTCCTGGGCCATGTGGTGCATCCAGAGTTCGGCGCTGTTCATCCAGCCGTTGGTGATCAACTGTGCATGCGGGCCGCCATATACATATACCAGCACAGGGTATTTCTGCGCAGGATCAAAACCCACTGGCAGAATCAAACGCGCATTGAGTGGAAAGCCGCCTTTGGACGTCAGGGTAACCATTCGGGTAGTTCCCAGCGCGAAATCAACCATAGGATTTGAAGCGCTGAACACCAGTTTACGCCCGGATTTGCCGCCTACTTTACTCAGGTAAATATCTCTGGGCGTAGACGCTTCCGTGTATACGTCCAGAGCCCATTCACCGGTGCTGTTGATCAGTACATTGTGCGTACCAACATCTTCCGCCAGGCGGGAAGACACCAAAGTTTTCAGGTTGGTGGCCACAGCGTAGCGGTTCAGGCCTGTTTCGTCGGCTATT
>JAEUUS010000144.1 GCA_016787545.1 Saprospiraceae bacterium | reverse complement strand
ATGCGCACGGGAAAATGGAAGAATCAGTACAAGAACATTCCGATTATCCGTTTGGCTGAAATGTACCTGATTGCAGCTGAGTGTGAGGCACACTTGTTTGGAAATGGTGCAGTTTACCTGAATCCAGTTCGAGAAAGGGCCGGATTAGCACCTGTAAATCAGGCTTTTGCTGCAGATGTTGTAATGGAACGCCGGAGGGAATTAGCTTTTGAGGGACATAAAATTCACGACATCAAACGTGTCAGAGGTACGGTGGACGGACTTAATTACGATGCACCGGAACTGGTATTCCCTATTCCTGCACGCGAAATTGAGGTAAACCGAAATCTGGAGCAGAACGACGGGTATTAAGGTTACAGTAGTCCAATCGCGGATAAATTTTAAAACGCAAAGACACAACATGAGTCATTCCCGGAATTTCGGGGGTGGCTCATGTTTCGTTTTTACAACAATATTTTGAACCACAAAGGCACAAAGGGCACAAAATACATTTCTTGGTACCCTTTGTGCCTTTGTGGTTCAATCTAATGGTTTGTTATTCCGATTTATACATATGTACCGACTGGCCCACTAATTTCCAGGCGCCGTCAATTTTTTCCAGGATTCTGATTTCATGTGAATAGGTCTTTCGGCCATCCCTGGCAACAGACACCTCATCGTGGTTGACCCAGGCAAAATCTCCTTTGATACACATTTGATATTGGCTGTTCTCTGAGCTTCCGCCATCGCCCATTTTAGCGTTTGGATCCTTCATGAGCGCCGGTGGTACATCATAGGTTTCACCGGTTGGGGTGGATACCAAAATGCGACTGTATGGCTGAATATGCCAGCAGTCTGAATGCGTTTGAAAATCGGCGCTGCGCCAACTGGCTGATTCTTTCTCCAAAAGTTGTTGAATCGCAAGGGTGTCGTCCATGGGTGTATTACAATGTTGAAAAAGTAAAAAAATGATTGGGAAAAAGGCAGATTTCAGCATAAACAAGCGTTTGCACAAAAGTAAAAAAGCCTGTCTGGAATTAGCCTGAATTAAAACCCCTTGATTTTCAATAATATCCCTTACCTTTGCCCTGTCCTTAGGGATGATTACTTTTCATTTTTTCAATTTTTTCAGTATGCAAACAGGAACTGTCAAGTTCTTCAACGAAACCAAAGGATTCGGTTTTGTTGTAAATTCAGCCACCGGTGAGGAGGTTTTCGTTCACGTAAGTGGCTTAGTCGACAAAATTCGCGAAGGTGACACTGTTACCTTTGAGACCAAACAAGGCAAAAAAGGTTTGAATGCAGTCAATGTACAATTAGCGTAAGCGATTGTACCATTTCGACATAAGATTCAGAGACTCCGGCGGGTAAACCGTTCGGAGTTTTTTTATGTCTAAAAAGACAGATAACGTTATTGGCTTGAAAGACAAGCCTTTAGCGTTGAACCTCAAACTTTTGCAGGTACACGCTTCCAGACTCATCCTGTACTCTGGCAATAAATATACCGGCAGGTAAATGGCTAATATCAAGGCTTCCACCATTTGAAATAGTTGCCATTGCACTAATGCCGCCCCAAATAGGATAGATCTGAACATCAAGAAGAGGCGACTCCACCGAAAGTGTTAACCGAACCTGATGCATGGCCGGGTTTGGATAAATGGACAGCTCTTTTTGTGAGACAGATGAGTAGCCGAATTTTGTTCCAACAGACTCTGGCGTCAGTTTAACAATCCAAATATCATCCTCGCCGTGTAGTAATCCGCTAACATCGCCATTATTTGACCATGTGTACCCAACAAATAAATAACCGCCATCATCTGTTACAAGTATATCCTCAATGACGTCTTTATTACTACCTCCAAATGTAATGGACCATTGGATGTCATAATTTTCATCCAATTTTAGGAGCCATCCATCTGATCCCCCTTTATTTTGTGTAATATCGCCATTGGCGGAGGATGAGAATCCTCCTAATACCAGGCCCCCATCGGGGGTTGGCTTGTAGACATCTAAAAAGTCTTCCGAACTCCCACCAATTGTTTTTCCCCATAAAATAGTTCCTTGAATATCTAATTTTACTATCCAAAAATCCTGGTATCCATGATTTCCTGTTACATCTCCATCATTTGACGTGGTGTGCCCTGTGAGAAGTAATCCGCCGTCCTCAGTTTGAACCAAAGAGTTTGGGCTGTCTTGTTGGGTTCCTCCAATTGCTTTTTCCCATTCTAGTTGACCATCTGAAGAAAGTTTTATTATCCAGATGTCTTTTAACCCATGGTGCCCGGAAACATCCTGATCATTTGATCTGGTAATACCCGAAATTACGAATCCTCCGTCGCTCACTTGAATTACTTGATTAACCGACTCATTCTGACTTCCGCCAAGCACTTTTTTCCATTGAATGATGCCAAAACTCGATAATTTTAAAATCCATATATCGTCTTCACCATGGTTTTCACCAACCTGGCCATCGGTTGATTTGGAAACTCCCGCCAGAATATAACCGCCGTCTGAAGTTTGGATGGTATAATTGGCTCGATCAAAATCGGATCCACCAAAAGTTCTTATCCATTGGGTATCCCCGTTTGATTTTAATTTTATGATAAAGAAATCGCTGTTGCCATAGTTTACCAAAATATCACCATCAGTTGATTGAGCCCCTCCCGAAATCACATAACTTCCATCGGTTGTCTGTATGAAATTATTTATATTATCAAAATTCGAACCTCCAATGCAACGTTGCCAGTCTATACCAAGGGTGTCGTCCAAACTAACAGCCCATCCATCCGCAGACCCATGAAATCCTGCTACATCGCCATCTGAGGAATAGGTTGAACCTAGCATAAAATACCCACCTCCAGTTTTTGTCTTAATTCTGGGGCGCTGTTCATCGTCTGATCCTCCGATCAACCGTTGTTTTTGAATGGTACCGTTTTCTGCTAATTTAGTTACCACCCAATCATAGTCGCCGTGGCTCCCCGGCAACTCCAATCCCAGGCTACTGCCCGTAACTATATACCCACCATCTGATGTTGGTTTAACCTCATAGGCACCGTCGATGTTAACTCCTCCTAAAAGATGTTGCCATTCCATCGTAGGCTGCGCAATTAGATTCGATGAAACCAGAAAAAAACCGAAAATGAAAGTTGTGATTTTCATAGGTGCTAATTTTTGAAATGATTAGCAAATGTGTATCACATTGCAGATTCGATAAAAGGACAATTTTTGCGGCATCCCACCGGAACAAACCTTGATGAGATAGTCAAGGAAGTCTAAAAACAGGTGTTTTTGAACAGAATAACTACCTGAATCGTGGGACAAAATAGGCTATATTCCTCCGGATAATGGACAAGGAGGTGCCTGGTTTTTAACTAAAACAAATCAGTAGACGAACTACTTTTTCATGTTTCGCACTTTTTCCAGAAGCCATAAACTATCAACGATCCTATTCTGGGTCTTGATTCGATTTTCAAGTTGGATCGATCGGTGCTTATCATCCGGCTTTGAAAGCACCAGTTGTCGTAATAATTTGGTAAATTTCAGGTTGGACTCCCGCTCTGAATTTGACATGGATTTAGTCACCGTTCGTTCCAGATACTTTCTGAAAGCGTCAATTTTATATAAAAGCAGGTCTGATTGTAGTTCATACAGATTCATCAACTCCAATCTTCGTGTTATCAGCATAAGAAAAGGAGCAGTAGTATGAAATGGCAAATAAGCCAAGGAAGTTTCGTATTGTTTATCGGCAAAAAAATACATAGCCAGACAATAATGATAGTGATCAATGGCGGAATCTGCTGTTTGGATAAGGTCCTTATGCTTATCAATAAAGGCTTTCGTCCATTCTTTTTTATTTATTTTAAGTGCAATTTTTATAATATTCAGCACTGCGTATGGTTGTATAAAGCCATTATGATATAAATATCCTTTCTCCAGGTTTTCCTTATGGATTTGGTGTAATACCTCATAAAGATTAAGTTTCTCATCCTCGTTTGCTGTATGATTGGCTCGTAGGGTGCAAATATTTCGCAGGTATGTGTGGAGTTCACGAATGGTTTCATTGGTTAAAAACTGTTCCTGGGCTTTTAAAAACTGCAAAAAATACTCAAAATCCTGTTTGGTTGGATTGTTGTGTAAAAACAAGACCTGGATCTTTCTGCGAATGGCAAGTAATGGACTTTGTGCCTCATAAACATCAAAATAGGTAGGGAGATCAAGGCCCAGTGCAGAAACATTAATTTTAGTTTCATGCATAACCTCTCCCTGCAACAGCAACCTATTCAGGAGTTCAACGCGCTCTGTGAAATAAAATAAATCAAGCTGTTGAATGGTATCGGGTATAGACAAGTCGTTTTGCCAGGTATTAACCATGCTTTTCCATTCATGTTCTTCTCTGTAAACCAGATATTGAAAATGGTATCGTTCTGTTGATTCGAGTGATTGGATTTGTATTTCTGATTTGAGTTTTTGCATCTGGCGCTCATATAACCCATCCAAACGTTTAGATCTTAACATGCTAATAAAATCCAGGCCTCGCTGTAAGCTATTTTCCTCCCTGTGATAATATCGGGTTGCCAAAAAATGCTCTAATGTTTCCCTTAGTTTTATGGTGATTTTCTCCAAACGCGAAGCAGAAAATGGTTTGTCCGGAAACAGGTATGCATGTAATTTGGCCTTTTCCAGGGTTTGATTGGTCTGCCCCGATTTTCCGGTGGTTTCCATCAGGAAGTCAAAATACTGCGTTAAAAGTGTAGCATTTGTTTCCGGAACGAAGAATGGACTTTTTATAAAAAGCCTGAAAGAAGATTTTTCTTCCGGGGTAAACTTCCCTGCGATTTCCAGTACTTTGGAGGTAGCCATCTGTAGGTAGTTAATTTGATTCCTGATTTATTATGCTTACCCTATTTTTGGCCAAAAGTAAACTAAATATGCAACGACTGATTTTGAGCGTGTATCTGATATGTTTATCTAATGCGCTCATCGCCCAATCCGAGCTGGAAAAACTCTTCCAAACCCAGCTCATTATGGCCGAAGACGGCTCTTCTGTCCAGTTTCCGGAAGGTAAATTTTACTTGTCCAACACCCTGTGGCTGGATGGTAAAAAGAACATCACACTGCGCGGTGCAGGCCAGGGCAAAACCATCCTGTCTTTCATTAATCAAAAGCAAGGCGCAGAAGGCATCAAGGTCACCAATGCACAAAACATTGTAATTGAACAACTTACTGTTGAAGATGCCAAAGGCGACCTTATCAAAACCCAGCAGGTAAAGGGATTGGTGCTTCGCGATGTAACCGCTCAATGGACCGGCAAACCCAAGCCCAGTAACGGCTCCTACGCACTTTACCCGGTGCAATGCAGCCAGGTGCGTATTGAACGCTGCACCGCCATTGGCGCCTCAGATGCCGGCATTTATGTAGGACAATCGGATTCCGTCTGGGTAACCGATTGTGTGGCCAAATGGAACGTGGCAGGCATCGAAATTGAAAATACCACTAATGCCTGGGTTTGGAAAAACAAGGCTTTTGATAATACCGGAGGTATTCTGGTGTTTGATTTGCCAGACCTGCCCAAAAAACGTGGCGGGCATGTCAAGGTTTACGACAACCTGGTGACCCGAAACAACTTCCGCAATTTTGCCCCTCCCGGAAACATTGTGGGTAAGGTGCCACCCGGCACCGGCGTTATGATCCTGGCCACCAATGATGTGGAGGTGTACAACAACAAAATCTGGGAAAATAAAACAGCATCCACGGCTATTGTAAGCTACTTCATTGCAGAAACGCCCATTAAAGACAAGGATTACAACCCTTATCCATCCCAGATTTACATCCACGATAACCTGTACTCTATGGGCAAAAGAATGCCTACCTGGAAGAGCAAACTGGGATTCATCTTTTGGTGGAAATTTGGCAAAAGGGTACCTCATATCCTGTACGACGGTATTCAAAACCCGGCCTGGGTGGATACGGATGGCGAGTTGAAACAGGGATATGAAATCTGCATTCAAAACAATGAAAACGGCACTTTCGCCAATATCCGCGCCGACAAGCTGGGCTTATTCAAAGGAAAAATCAGTAAAGACCGGAAACCTTATGATTGCAAGTTATAAAATTGGTTTGGCTATTCTGTTGGGCGGTTTTTTGCTGGTGCAGGGCTTTTTGACCGGACCTGAACCAGCGCCTAAAATGCAGCTTTCGGCCTATGGATTTTTCCAGGGGCCTCTGGCCGATTTGAAGCCGGCCAGAGAGGTTTTTCCCTATGAAGTAAATGCGCCGCTTTTCAGCGATTATGCGGAAAAAGCCCGGTTCATTTATCTGCCGGAAGGCGCCCGACTCCGCTACCATCCGGATGGTCCGTTCGATTTTCCGGATGGAGCGGTTATTATCAAAAATTTCTACTACTGGAAGGATGTCAGGCAGCCGGAAATGGGTCGAAAAATATTGGAAACCAGACTGTTACTCAAGGAAAATGGCGCCTGGAAAGCGCTTGAATACTTATGGAACGACAGTCAGACAGAAGCGGTGCTGGAGGTTGCCGGCGCCAGTTTTTCGCATCAATGGGTAGACGCCAGGGGTGGGGGGCGGGAGATCACATACATCGCCCCCAACCTGAATCAATGCAAAGGATGCCATTCCTACGATGGCGCATTTGTACCCATTGGGGTTACTGCCCGTCAGTTAAACCGGATAGAACAGGGAGAAAATCAGTTGTTACGTTGGCAGCGGGAGGGGCGCTTGCAATTGCCCGATGGCTTTGCCCCGGAACAAGCTCCCAGGCTGGCCGATTATCGTCTGGCCGAAACCGAACTCAATGCTGCAGCCCGGGGGTATCTGGATGGCAACTGTGCCCATTGCCACAACCCGCATGGTCCGGCCAGCACCAGTGGTATGTTTTTGGAATACAACCAGACAGAACCCGAGCGCATAGGCATCGGCAAACCTCCGGTTGCAGCAGGGCGGGGTAGTGGTAGCCGCAAATATGGTATTGTGCCTGGAAAACCCCAGGAAAGCATTCTGCTGTTTAGGATGGAAAGTGATGATCCGGGAATCCGTATGCCGGAATTAGGCAGGCAATTGCCACATGCCGAAGGCATTGCACTGATTAAGAACTGGATAAAAAACATGAGGTAATATCCAATATCCAAGTGGTGCGGGTGCTTGGGGGCAGCACAACTGCTGGGCATTACTCGCCTGAATGGCGAGGCTTCATGGTTTCCTTTCGCCATTCAGGCGAAAACAACCATACAAATGTGCTGAGGTCAAGCACCTGCACCACTTGGTCTCGAGTACTCAGGATTGATATTGGACCTTTTTACTATGAATTACTTAAATTTAGTTTTCCTGTTATCGTTGACTGCTTGCAGTGGTACTTCTGGAAAATTACCCACCCATAAGGAGGAAACTCATGGCCTTGACACTGTTCAGGTGTATTTGGATTTTTATTTTATAAACCGGGGCCTTCAACTTAAGGATACATGTAATGGTAAAAGATCGTTTTTGAGCACTGATATCAGGGTAAAACAAATGGACAAGTATGGTTTCATCTGCGTTCTTGTTCCGGATACCTGTCTGCTTGAAGGAGAAACAGATATTATAAATACGTTGGAATACAATCCACAGGGTGAAATTCGTGCTGTAAAATCAGGTACCTTCTCATTTGATGATCCATCTTCTTTTTTCCAGCATAAGGAGTATTTTGATAGTAGTTTGCACCAGGAGCCAGTACTTTCCACATTTTTGAGAAAGTATATAACTGGAAAGTAATTATGTAAATGTATGATTCGTCACTGGAAAGGGTACACATTTTTCAGCAAGGTACTTTGCCCCGTCCTTTAGGGCGGGGATTGAGGATCACAATAGGTTGGAGGGGCTTTAGCCCCATGAAATGAAAGGGCTAAAGCCCCTCCAATTATTCTTCAACTCTATTCCCCGCCCTAAAGGACGGGGCAAAGTACCTTGCTGAAAAATGTGTACCTTTTCTATATTCGTCAAACAAATGCAGGCATATCCAATATCCAATATCCAAGTGGTGCGGGTGCTTGGGGGCAGCACAACTGCTGGGCATTACTCGCCTGAATGGCGAGGCTTCATGGTTTCCTTTCGCCATTCAGGCGAAAACAACCATACAAATGTGCTGAGGTCAAGCACCCGAACCACTTGGACATTGGACATTGAAAATTGGATATTGGATATTAAAAAAACGAGCCCGGCGGATCGCTATCCGCCGGGCTTCATTTTTACTGCTAAACTGTTTCTTTTGGGCCTTATTGCTGCTTGTGTTTATTGGCCTCTGTAGTATTGGGAGGCAGCGATGTTTTACTACCCGGGAGCGGCTGCGCAGCATTATTGGATGAATTGCCCGCGGGAGTAGGTGTTGTTATTTGTTTGGATGGTTGTTCAGTGTTGGATTTGACTTTTGCACCGGTAGATTCCTTTGGTGCGGTTTCCGCTGCTCCGGCTGCCTGATTTGTAGAAGTGGCCGGAGAAACAACCGGCTGTTCGATATTTGGCTGCGTGGTCGTACCAGGAACCGTTTGTGGCTCTTTTGAACCAGAGTTGGTCCAGAATAATGCAATAGCTATGAGTGCGACGGCAAAACCGCCAGCGGCAACCAACATGGATTTTAAACTCCAGGTCTTTTGAGGCGCCCGGATATTGGATTCCACCTGTTGCCAAACCTGATTTGATGGGGTATCCCATCCCGATTCCGCAGGGGTATCCGGAAGGTTTTCAAATGCATTGCGAAAGAGATCGTCAATGGGGGATTGCGCTTGTTGCTCAGTCATGGGTTGAATAGTGGGTTTTTTTGGAGAATATGGTCAGGAGATAAATGATTTATCCAGGATTTTTTTCAAAAACTCCCGGGCTTTGTACAACTGACTTTTACTGGTGCCAATGCTGATGCCTAATTGTTCCGCGATTTCCTCGTGGCTGAAGCCTTCAATGGCGTAAAAGTTGAATACCGTTCTGTAACCGGGCGGCAATTTTTGTAAATAGGACAACAGCGTTTCTGCGTCCAGATTAGAAGCAAAATCCTCTTCCGTATGAAATTTGCTTTCAAAAACATTAAAATCGGGAACGTCTTTCACAAAATCACGCTGTTTACGCAGGTGGCTAAGCGCCGTATTTACCATAATCCGACGAATCCAACCTCCCAGGGCGCCATCACCGCGAAACTGAGCCATATCCCGATAAACTCTTACAAATCCGTCCTGCAGCATGTCCTCCGCCTCCGCTCTGTCTTTGGCATACCGCAATAGAATCCGGAACATCGGTACGCTAAACTGATGGTATAGCGCCGATTGGTGTGCAGCACTACCTTTTAAGATGCCGCTTACAAGTTCCTGATCGCTGAATTGATGCATGTTGGTTTGAACAAAATGTTTGGTGTGAATAGGCAAATTTTGGTTGCCTGATCCTGAAAAAAAAACAAAATTTTTTAGGGATGAGCAACCAACATCCTAAACGTATGATGGTGAAATTCTATTTGATGGTTGCCTGCAGAATTATCGCAAAAACAAGGCCATTTGTCTAAACGAAAGCTCGGATTGCCCGAAGACCGTTATTTTTGTACAACACACCCTTAGAACAGCCTTTTACCCATGGAGTTCAAACTTTCTGCAGCTGAAATTAAAACGCTGGAAGAACCGCAAACAGAGCAGGTCAAACTGGCGCTTTCCCTATTTTTAAAAGAACTGATTTTACTCGGCTGGGTGAATACCAGAAGAGGGAAAAGACCCATTCATTCGGGTTTGTGGTTATTTGCCGTATTGGCTATTGGTGGATTTGCCGTACATTTTGCCATTGGCACTGTTCTTGGTTTTTTGATTCTGGCTTACGTTATAGAAGCCAGAAAAGACCAAACATTACTGTACATCAGCGTTGAAGGTAAGAATAAGCTAAGCCAGTCAAGGCAAAACGCGTCTACTTTGATGCGGATGTTAAAAACAATATCCGATGCTCGACCGAATGATCAGGATCACTGCACCAGTAAAGAATGGCGTAAGCATTTAGGGTTGTATTTTCCTAATAACGCAAGCTTCCACCAGGAATTTCTGATCGGCGGTCTAGTTAAAAAAGGGTTGGTGGAATATGGCCCAGACAAGCAACCGGTTAGAACTGCGGCGGGGGATGCTCTGCTATATCAAGCCCGAACGGAAATACAAAAAGGGCATGATCTGCCGCGACTACTACGGGAAAAATCTTCTAATGCCGCTGCTGTGGCGGCACAACTCGCTGGACTGGTCCTGTTGATTCCGGGTATTGAGGGGTATTTTGGTCATTTGTTTGAACATGTTGGATATTTGGACACAGAAATGGATGATTTGCGCCGAAAATCTGATGATTCCTATGGAAGCGGAGATGCTGGGAGTGATACTCCAAACAGAGAGTCAGAAGAAAGCACAGAGTCAGAAAATTCATCAGATAATGGCTCTGATTGGCAAAACGATGCAGATTTTCTGGATGGCGTTGATGCTGATACCAGTGATACCGGTGTTGGATCGGATTCAGGCGATGGCGCCGGTGATGGTGGTGATGGTGGTGATGGCGGAGACGGCGGTGGTTGCAGTGGCTGTGGAGGTTGTGGTGGCGGCGGAGATTAGTTAAACATTCAACCTTATGTACACATCAGACCCTTTATGGCAACGTATAAGTACCTATCACCCGGACAAACCAGGGGTGGAACTGAGCTTTTCCCAGCGTTTGGCCAGGGAAAATGGCTGGAACCGACGATTTGCACTTCGGGCTATTGAGGAATACAAACGCTTTATGTACCTGGCATGTACCGGAACAACAGCGCTTACACCTTCAGAGGAGGTAGACCAGGTATGGCATTTGCACTTGATTTATAGTAAGTTGTACTGGGAGGATTTTTGTGGTGAGGTGTTGCAGCAGCCTTTGCACCATGCACCAACGGAGGGTGGGAAAAAGGAGCAGGGAAAATTTGCCCAATTTTACAGCGATACCCTTAAGCGTTATCAGGAAACTTTTGGAGAAGCGCCGCCTTCAGATATCTGGCCAAATTCCAGCAAAAGATTTGGCAAATCGAAATGGCGCTGGGTGGATTTGACGCGCTTTTGGCTGATCCCGAAATGGTAATCAGGCAGGCAAAGCCCAGTTTATCGGCGCTTTGTTATCTTTCACCAGAATTTCGTTGGCCCGGGTAAAATGTCCGCATCCCTGAAATGCATTGCCGGCTAATGGTGAAGGGTGAGCCGCTTCCAGCACATAATGACGGCTTGCATCAATCAACATTTTTTTTGATCGTGCAAAATTGCCCCAAAGCATAAATACCACCCCGTTTTTCTGTTCGGAAATAGTTCGGATAACCGCATCTGTAAAGGTTTGCCAGCCAATTTTCTGGTGACTTGCAGGTTTTCGAGCCTCCACTGTAAGCATAGCATTGAGCAGTAAAACTCCCTGATTAGTCCAGGAACTTAGATCGCCGTGGGCCGGTGGATCAATACCCAGACTGTTTTTTATCTCTTTGTAAATATTTATCAACGAGGGTGGCGTTTTGATTCCGAGGGGAACGGAAAAACACAAACCCATTGCTTCGCCAGGGTTGTGATAAGGATCCTGACCAAGTATAACAACCTTGACTTTTTCAAAGGGTGTTTTATTAAAGGCATTGAAAATCAATGGTCCAGGCGGATAAATGGTTTTACCGGCCTGTTTTTCAGCCAGCAAAAAAGCCTTGATTTCCGCAAAATAGGGTTGTTGAAATTCGGGCGCAAGTGCCTGTTTCCAGCCCTCTTCTATTTGTACGTTGGAAACCGATGTGGACATAAAAATAGTTTTGCCCGAAAGGTAAGCGGAACTTTCCGAACGAGTTTTTACTTTTGCACCGGAATTGGTCCCGTAGCACAATGGATAGTGCAACAGATTTCTAATCTGTAGGCTACAGGTTCGACCCCTGTCGGGATCACAAGCCAAAAGAGAGGGCGCTCAGGAGTGTATTCCTGGCGCCCTCTTCGTGTTTATACGGTAAAATGACCTACAGAATGGTAAATCCAATTCCCAGGGTCAGCGTCCGGTTTCTTTGACTCATGTTGATTGTTTCGCCGTTGGCATTGGTATATTCAATGCCTTTGCTTGTGAGGTTTATACCATGTTGATATCGAAGTAGGGCGGAAACTCGATTGTGTCGCCAGGATATCCCGGCTACAGCCCCAAAATCATTGTCTTCCGCATATTCAAAGGTGTTTTCATCCAATATATTCCAATCTCCGTCTCCTTCTTTGAACCGCTCCTCCAGTTTTCTACCCCAATATCCTCCCAGGGATACGTGAAGTTCCTGAAATGCCCGATACTCAACCTGGGGAATAAAATCGAGGTAATGAAAATGGAACCTGTTTTCCAACGGGGAGGTCGCAAACCGGAACCCTTTCACGGCATATTGTGCTTCTAAAATAGCCGAAAACCGGTTTCGAAGCGGCTGACGAGCGGCAATACCCAGGTAAAAACCGAATTCGTTATTGGTATTGATATTCTCTCCGTCTACATAAAAAGGCTGGGTGAATGGCATGTCGGTAATAGTTCCGCCGCCAATCAGGCCCAGGCTGAATTTTTCCGGAGTTGCTTGAGTGGTGTTATCATTGGATTGAGCAAAGCTTGTCAGGGCTGAAAGTAAGGCCCAAGCCAGGAGTACATTTTTCATATTGAGGCAGAAGTTGGTGATGAATTGTAGCTGCCTGACGTTCAAAACCTAATAAGTGGTTGTCCTAAGCCAATAATTTTTCTACCAGTGCTTCCCAGGAAAATCGCTTTTTTTCTGCTTTTACCCCTTCTATCATGCCTTTTTGCTTGTTTTCTGCAAAAAAATCGCGCATAGCTTCTGCAATGGCCTCCGACTCCGGAGCAACCACATATCCAGAAACACCATGGGTAACTATCTCCGGCAGTCCGCCAACCTGGGTAACCACCATGGGCGTTTCAAAATGATAAGCAATCTGGGAAATGCCACTTTGCGTGGCGGTCCGGTAGGGTTGGACCACCAGATCAGCGGCTGAAAAATACCATCTTACCAAATCGGCCGGAATAAAATCCTGGAATACATGCACGCGGTCTTTCAGGCCATGACGGTCTATGATTTCCTGATAAAAGGCCCAATCTTCATAACATTCACCTGCTACTACAGCATGAATGTTGGGCGGGGTATGGTGTAAGGCTTCCAGCAATAAGTCCAGGCCTTTATATTTCCGGATAAATCCGAAAAACAGGACCAAAGGGCTGTTTGACGGCAAATGGAGTTCTTTTCGTGCTTCCAACGCATCCACCGGGGCGCCATAGGTATCGTACACCGGGTGTGGCGAAAACCGCACCTTTTTCCGGGTAAATTGCCGAATTTCTTCACCAACAGATTTCGACATGACCACAAAATCATCGCAAGCCCCCACAAACCAACGCGCAAAAAGCCGGTCGCCAAACCGTTTTTCATGCGGGATAATATTGTCTACCAATGCCGTAACGTGCCATTTTTTCCTGGAGAACCACCGGGCGATGCGTAGCGTTGTGCCCAAGCTCGGGCCCATAAAGGGGAGCCAGAACCGGACGATTATACGGTCGGGTTTTTCTCGGGCCAATTCAAGTCCGGTAGTCACCCAGTTGAATGGATTGATTGAATTCAATCTCGTTTTAATGTGGATATTTTCCGGTGCAGGATCGTCAGTCAATTGGGTTTTTCCGGGAAAAAGAAAGGCCGGGTATTGCAGTGAAAAGGAATAAATAACCACTTCATGACCCTCATCTTGAAGTGCCAGTGCCAAACGCTCCGAGGAGGCAGCAATGCCGCCACGCAGGGGATAGGCTGGGCTCAATATCACGATTTTCATGTGCTGTGGTAAGTCTATTGAAATACTTCATCAGCCATCCGCAAACTACGTCCGAAAGCAGATCGGTCAAGTCCGGGTTCAATGCCCTGGTCGTCCAGGAAAAATACCAGATTTTCCATAGCCATATTGCCTGTCAGGTCGTCTTTGGCCATAGGGCATCCGCCAAATCCGCGTAAAGCGCCATCAAAACGCCTGCATCCGCTGAGCCATGCGGCCTCCACTTTTTCCCGCCAATTATGAGGCTGGGTATGCAGGTGCGCACCAAATTCCACCTCCGGATACGCTGGAATGAGGTTGCTGAAAAGATAAGAAATATTTTGAGGATTGGAACAGCCGATGGTATCCGAGAGGGAGAAAATGCGGATGCCTAAAGGAACCAGCGTGTTCACCCATTGCTGCACGGTTTCTACATTCCAGGGATCGCCATAAGGGTTTCCAAAACCCATAGATATGTACAATACAAGCTCTTTTCCGTTTTTTTGACAAAGCTCCTGAATGAATTTGGTCCGCTCCACACTTTCTGCGATACTGGCATTGGTATTGCGTTGCTGAAAGGTTTCACTGATGCTAAATGGATATCCAAGGTATTGAATTTCAGGATGTTGGCAGGCTTCTTCTGCACCTCTTTCGTTGGCAACTATGGCCAAAAGTTTGGTATTGGTTTTTTGTAAATCGAGTTTAGATAACACTTCAGCAGTGTCCCGCATTTGAGGTATCGCTTTTGGACTCACAAACGATCCGAAATCCAGGGTGTCAAAACCCACTCGTAACAATTGATTGATATAAGCGGCTTTTACGTCGGTTGGAATAAAATTGTGCAGCCCCTGCATGGCATCACGCGGGCACTCAATGAGTTTGAGTCTGGAGGGTAAAATGACGGAGGAGTCTGGCAAGGCTGATTAGTGTTTGATCAAACAAAATGAAACGTAATGCCGTATTAAAAGGTTCATCATCACCGGTTTATGTCGATTTATCGGGTTCCGTTCGTGCAGGGGTATCTCATTTGCCGTTTTGTTCCTGTAAAAACTTCGCAGCGCCATCCAATTCTTCGTAAAAGGCTTCACCGTATTTCCGGATAATGGCATCTTTTAAAAATCGATATACGGGAACCTGCTCTTTTTCCCCCAAGGCACAGGCAGCAGAACAAATATCCCAGCGGTCATAATTGAGCGCTTCCGAATCAAAATGTTCGTATTTGGCAATACGGATAGGGTAGAGATGACAGGAAATAGGTTTTTGAAAACTAATTTCTCCGGCTTTCCAGGCCATTTCTATACCACATTGGGCAATACCCAGTGCGTCGTAGGTCATGTAAGCACAAGGGCCGCCATCAATCAGGGTAGTTCCATGTTCCTGCATGCCTTCAAACCATTGATATGGTCCCTGAGTTTCAATGGCTGCAATGCCTGCAGGGCTCAAAAAAGGTTTGACTTTTTCCAAAAGCGCTTCTAAAACAGGCAGTTCATCCTTTTCAAGGGGCGCGCCAAAATCGCCTTCCCAGCAACAGGCCCCTTTGCAGGCAGAGAGGTTGCAGATGAATTGTTGTTCTACAACATCATCTGATACGAGTTTATCCTGGACTATGATCATGATGGTAAAAAAATACAGGGGCAAAGTTCACATTTCTTTCCTAAAGTGCATGATGATACCGACGTTTCAAACCAGCTTCTAAAAATTTAACCTTTCGTACGCTTATTCCCCCGGCCTCGTGCAACCCTTCGCACGAGGCCATTTTTTTGATAGAGGTACTTCAAAAAAGAAAATTACAAGTTTTGGACCTGTTCTTGGCTGCCTTCGGCTGATTCGTACTAATTTTGCGGCTTCTTACACTAACTCGGTCCGGAGTTTAAGAAGCATCCGGCCACTCGCTCAATTATTTCATGGACGTATCCGTCGAAACAGCAAAAAGCCTCGGCCTTACTGCCGAAGAATTTGACAAAATCCAGCAAATTCTGGGCCGTTTGCCCAACTTCACCGAGCTCAGCATTTTTTCGGTGATGTGGAGTGAACACTGCTCGTACAAAAATTCCATTCTGCAACTCAAAACCCTTCCACGAAGCGGCAAACGCCTGCTGGTAGCGGCCGGTGAAGAAAATGCAGGACTGGTGGATATCGGCGGCGGTCTCGGATGCGTGTTCAAAATTGAGAGTCACAACCACCCTTCTGCCATCGAACCCTACCAGGGGGCAGCAACAGGGGTTGGAGGCATTCACCGCGACATCTTTACCATGGGCGCCCGTCCCATTGCATCCCTGAACTCCCTGCGTTTCGGGACGCCCGATAACCCTCGGATGAAAAATCTGGTGCGTGGTGTAGTAAAAGGCATTGGCGATTACGGCAACTGTTTTGGTGTGCCAACGGTTGGCGGGGAGGTGTATTTCATGCCCTGTTACAACCACGATATTCTGGTTAACGCTATGTCGGCCGGTATTGTGAAAGCCGGTGAAACCGTGAGCGCAACCGCTGGAGGCCCGGGCAACAAGGTGTTTATTGTGGGGTCTGCAACCGGCAAAGACGGTATCCACGGCGCAACTTTCGCCTCCGCAGATTTGAGCGAAGATTCCCACGAAGATTTGCCGGCCGTTCAGGTGGGCGACCCCTTCCAGGAGAAATTACTGCTGGAAGCAACGCTGGAAGCCATCAAAACCGGCGCTGTAGTGGGTATGCAGGATATGGGAGCGGCTGGTATCACCTGCTCTACCTCTGAAATGAGCGCCAAGGCCGGTTGTGGTATGCGCATCGACCTGAGCAAGGTGCCTACCCGCCAGGCCAATATGAAAGATTGGGAAATTTTGCTCTCCGAAAGTCAGGAGCGCATGCTGATCGTGGTAGTACCTGGTCGCGAAGGCGAAATTTTGTCCATTTACGAAAAATGGGACCTCCCTTGCGCCGAAATTGGTGAAACTATAGAAGGCGACATCCTACAATATCACTACGAAGGTAAACTGGCCGCAGAAGTACCAGCCGACCCGCTCGTGCTGGGCGGAGGCGCGCCTGTGTATGTGCGCGAGCAAAAACGTCCGGATTACCTCAATGAAATCGCCAAATTCAACCTGGATCAAATCCCGGTGGCAACAGATTTGAAAGCGGCTGCCCATAAATTGTGGAACTCTCCAAACCTGGCTTCCAAAAACTGGATCACCCGTCAGTACGATTCCATGGTTCGCACGGGTACCATGACCACCAACAGGCCTTCCGATGCCGCTGTGGTGTACGTAAAAGGGACCGAAAAAGCCCTGGCACTGACCACTGATTGTAACTCTTCTTACGTTTTTGCCGATCCGCACAAGGGTGGCATGATTGCGGTTTCAGAAGCTGCGCGTAATATCGTTTGCGCCGGCGGCGAACCGGTGGCCATCACCAACTGCCTGAACTTTGGCAACCCGTACAACCCGGAGGTATACTACCAGTTTGCAGAAGCCATTCGCGGCATGGGCGATGCCTGCCGCAAGTTTGAAACACCGGTTACGGGCGGTAACGTGAGTTTTTACAACCAATATACCAAAGCAGGCCAGACCATTCCGGTGTATCCAACGCCAACCATTGGTATGCTGGGTTTGCTGGACGATTTCAATCGCATCATGACCCTCGATTTCAAATCGGAAGGAGATGCCATTTACCTGATTGGTACCAGCAGGAACGACTTGGGCAGCAGTGAATACCTGCGCGGCGTATTGAGCGTAGAGTTCAGTCCTTGTCCGCATTTCGATCTGGAGGAGGAGTTTGCCATCCAACAGGCCGTTAAAGCGTTGATTAGTCGGAATTTGGTACAATCGGCACATGATGTAAGCGATGGCGGCGTTTTGGCCAACCTTATTGAAAGTGCTATGCCACGTGGTTTGGGCTTTGAAGTTCAGTCGCGCGATGGAATCCGGAAGGATGCCTGGCTTTTTGGCGAGGCGCAAAGCCGGGTAGTTGTCAGCGTGCGGACAACCCAAATTGAAGAATTTGAGCGACTTTTGCAATCGCAGAACGTAGCATGTGAAAAATTGGGTGTAGTAAAAGGAAATGCGGTGGTGATTGATGGTGAGCACTGGGGTGAAGTTTCTCAATGGAAGCGCACTTATGAAACAGTGTTGACCGATATCATGACTTCAGAGCAGTAAACTTTTGACATACATCCGTTTTGTTTGCTAAATTAATTCATAAATTCTTGAAAATGAATAAGTTTAAATCATTGTTTTTGTTAATGCTGCCGCTGGTAGCCGTTTTTTTTGCCTGTGATGGTCAGGCTAACGGTCATGTGATGAAAGGCACTGTTTCCGGCGCATCCAACCTCCAGGTGAATCTGGATTTGGCGCATTTTGATCGTTCTACCGTGGGGCTCGGCAGAGCAACCTGCGATGCCAATGGCGCTTTCGAAATCAAATCGGATAAACCCTGGGAAGAAGGATTATATCGCTTGAAAATTGGCGCAAAGCAGGTTTATTTTATCCTTGATGGTAAAGAATCTGTTGTAAACATTACAGCAGATTTGGCCAGTATTGATCGGATGGAAATGCAGGTTACCGGTTCAGAAACCATGAATTGTTATGCAGGTATTATCCGTGATTTGATCAAAGCCCAACTGAAAAGTCCACAAGAGGCGAAATCATTCATTGACCGCGGTTGTACGGAACTGACCAAAGCTTTCCTGACTACACAATTGCTTGGACAGAGCGCAGGGCCGTTTATGGCCGACTTTAAAGCACAATCCGCTGCTTTGTCAGCCGCAATGCCTGGCTCCAAATATGCCACCGATTTTGCCTCCATGGTAACCCGGATGGAATCTCAACAAAACCAGCAAATGGCAGGAGAAACCATTCAGGTTGGTCAACCCGCTCCGGATATAAGCCTTCCTGATCCCAGTGGTAAGGTTCGTGCATTGTCTTCTCTAAAAGGTAAGGTGGTGTTGCTTGACTTCTGGGCTTCCTGGTGTGGCCCATGTCGCAAAGCCAATCCACATGTGGTGGAAGTGTACAACAAGTACAAAGACAAAGGTTTTGATGTGTTCAGCGTATCGCTGGACAAACAGGATGGCAAACAAAAATGGATTGACGCGATCAAACAAGACGGGTTGGTTTGGCCAAACCACGTGAGCGATCTGCAGTTCTGGGATTCTGCTCCGGCAGCACTTTATGGCGTGCGTTCCATTCCTAAAACATTTCTGATTGGCAAAGACGGCAAAATTGTGGCCGTTAACCCACGTAATAACCTGGAAGAGGAGCTGTTGAAAGTGCTTTAATGAGTGTTTGGGTTTTTGAGTGTTTGAGTTTTTGAGTTGGGGGTGTCTCATTAGTCATTGGTCGTTTTGAAAAGTCATTTGTCTCGATTATACAAGACTTTTCTTAACCTGAAATGACCCATGAGACACCCTCTGTTTTTTGAGCCTATAGCCGGAATGGCTGTTTACCAGCTTTTCAATACTTTTGTCCTCTCGGCATGAAACAACCTTCTCCTCAAAAGCGATTAATCGCACGACTGATTATCCTGGCTGTTCTGGGGTTATTGGTGTGGTTTTTCTGGCATCGGCAGCAACAGAAACAAGTGCAGCCGCCCCATTCTAATCCACCTAAAACAGAACAAGGCAGTGGCCAGACCACCAATGCCAAAGCACCGAATTATGTGCTGGAAGTATTGCAATATGTGCGGAAAAAGGGCGAAGCGCCAGATGGTTATGTGGGTGGCAAGGAGTTCCAGAATCGGGAAAAAAGGTTACCCGCAAAAGATACCGGGGGTAAAAAAATCAGGTATTCCGAGTGGGACGTACATCCCAAAAAACAGGGCCAAAACCGCGGACCGGAAAGATTGGTTACGGGCTCGGATCACAGCGCCTATTACACCAAAGACCACTATAAATCATTCCTAAAAATCGACTGACCTCATACCATGGACCTGTCTGATTCCATACCCTCGTTTCCACCTCATGTGCTGGTGGTTGAAATAGATGGCGCCAAAGCCAGAACATTCCGGAGTTTTTACCCGCGCATTGCCAAAGTGCTACTCTTTCCGGATTATTTCGGGAATAATCTCGATGCCCTCAACGATTGCCTTTGTTCTCTGGAAGTGTTGGGTAATACAGACATTGTACTGCTCATCCGGAATGCCCGGGAACTGTTATCCAAAGAAAAAAAGGAAAAGAAAGAAGCCCTGCTCCAGGTTTTCCGCGCCGCCGAAAAGCCAGAAAACCGCTACGATGGCGTAAAATTTCGGGTAATTGGCGTGAAGGGGTAAGGGGCGTCATTTGGGTCATTTGGGTCATTTGGGTCATTTGTTGTCATTTGACAACCCCTCAAACCCCTCACCCCCCTTCAAACCCCTCAAACCCCTCAAACTCCTCAAACCCCTCAAACCCTTGATGCTCATGCAACTCACACAAATCAACCTTTTTCCAATAAAATCGCTTGGCGGCATCTCGCTGCAGGAGGCGGTGGTGGAGCGGCGGGGATTGCAATATGACCGTCGCTGGATGCTGGTGGATGATACCGGGCGCTTTGTGTCGCAGCGGGAAATACCAGAAATGGCATTGCTCCGAACCGCCATTGCGCCGCCATTTTTGGAGGTTTACCACAAGGATGACCCTTCTGATGTTGTCAGGATTCCACTGACTATTCAGGCAACAGATTATCCGAAAATCATGGTGGAAGTTTGGAGCGATCGTTGCGCCGCCAGATTGCTGGATGAGGCCATTCATCAATGGTTTTCCAGGGTGTTGAAACAGTTGGTGCGATTAGTGTACATGCCAGATACCACTAACCGCCGGGCCGACGGGCGTTATGCGCCCTACGGTCAGGTAGTGAGTTTTGCTGACGGATTCCCTTACCTGATCATTGGAGAGACTACATTGGCCGATTTGAACAGCAGACTGGAAACGCCTGTCCCTATGAATCGTTTCAGGCCAAATCTGGTATTCAGTGGTGGTGAGCCTTATGAGGAAGACAACTGGTCTGATTTTACCATTGGCGATATTCCGTTTAGAGGGGTAAAACCTTGCGGACGATGTGTCATGATAACCGTTAATCAGGAATCTGCCGATAAAGCACAGGAACCCTTAAGAACCCTGTCTGCCTACCGGAAAAACGGCAACAAGGTACTCTTTGGGCAAAACGTTATTTGGTTGGGAAATGAGCCGGCCGTAATCCGGGTAGGAGATATTATCCGGCCAGATAGAAATCCGCCGCCAGGCTCCTGAACCACTCGGAGCGTTGCGCACCTTCCTGAAGGCAAACACGTTCCCTGCTGATAGGGTAGGGCGTGCGTTCCAACTGGATCAGCAAACGTTCCAGAGGCTTTTCCGGCTTGCTGTGTACTTCCACTATTTTGGTCCAGTACAACCCCATCGGCACCGCCAATTCGCACAAACGATATCCTTCCTGAGCCGGTAAAACCGCACAAAACCGCCCCTGTGGATGTAGCCAGGTCAGGGCAGCTGTCAGCAATTCCTGCGGCGTCAGACTCGCAGTGTGCCTGCCCAAACTCCTGGTTTTGTCCGGAGAAGTGGTGGTTTCAGAAAAGAAAGGCGGATTACTCAAAATCAAATCAAACGATGCCGGCAACGGACCTTTCAGTTGCTGCACCGGACTTTCCACACCATGCAAGTGGGCTGCCCAGGGACTCTTCCGGAAATTTTCCCGGGCAAGCGCTATAGACGCCGGATGAATATCCACCCCAAACCCTTCCCAGTGGGCAGTATTTGCCGCCAGTCGTTGAGCGGCCATCAATGCCACCACGCCGGTGCCGGTGCCTATATCCAAAAAACGGCTCACGCCGGCAACATCGGCCCATGCGCCGAGTAAAACAGCGTCGGTGCCAACCGGATGAGCGGCGCCTTGTTGGGCAACCTCAAATTTTTTGAATTGGAATGCTGGTAACGCCATAAGGTGAAATAACCGTGATCAGGTATTGTCCGGGTAGCAAGGTGCCCAGGTTCAGTTCCGGGGCATCCGTAGCAGTCCAGGCGCCCTGCATGACCTGCTGCCCGAGGGTATTGCTCATGATCCAGGAAAGTTCCTGCCTGTCCAAACCTTCAATACAAATCTTTTGACTGGCGGGATTTGGATAAACCCTGGGCGATGGCGCAAATCCCTGATGTACCGCCACCGGAAAACTGCCCCAACGTTTCTCAAACTCGGCTTTGAACAAGGCTGCAATGGCAGGGTCGTGAATGATCAGGGTATTTTCATCGTTCACGGTTTCTGCCGCAGTCGACCAATTGTGCGAGCCTGTAAGCACCACAGGATCTGAATTCAGGTCGTAAGCATCAATTACAGCGTATTTATGGTGGAATTCACCTGGCAGATTGTGGTGTTTAACCGCCACCCCATTGTCCAGCAGGAAATCGTATTCCGCGCCGGCATCCGAAATGTTTTCCATGATGCCACGCACCGGCACACCGTTTTGGTGCACGTCAACCAGGGCTTGCCCCAATTCATTTCTAGTAAAGGAAAACGTGGCAAAAAGTGCCTCGCTTTGCGCGCTGCGCAACACCCGTTCTATCTGTGTAGTAGTTTGATCAGAAGGTGAAAAATAGGACTCCACTTCCCGACCGCCTATCAGGAAAAGGTGGGGAGTGTTGTTGGTTTTGGCTGCGCCAAAGCGACTTTTCAGTACATCAGGCATGTCCCCTTCAGTTCCCCACATTTCTTCAAATTCCAGTTCATAAGTGCGTGCAAGCGATTGATCCTGAATGAATAAGATGTTGTTGAAATCAGATTGAATATTCTGGTTGGTCCAGTTCATGGCGCCGCTCATGACCCAGCATTGGTTGGGTAAATCGGCATCAATGGCCATGAATTTATGGTGCATTATTGCGATATCATTGCCATATACTACCGGGAAATTAGGCGGTGGATCGAGCGCGGTATTGCTCCCGTCGAAAGCGGCCACGTAACGCACCCGCACGCCGCGCGCCTGAGCTGCTTTAACTGCGTTGGTGAGGTCTGCGCGGTTGTTATTATACATGGCAATATCCAGGGTTTGTTGTGCCTGATTGATGCGGTTAATGATTTCGGCCACCACTTCATCGTCGGTCTGGCCATCGGGTACATTGCCGTTGGCGTAGGAGGGATCAATGTCGTTGTTAAAATATGTTTTGATCTGACCGCTTGAAGTAGCGGCTGTCACCATAGGAACAATGGGGGAATAGATGGTGAGCCCGTTGTTTTGAGCGGTTACCTGTACCCAATAAATGGAGCCCGGATTAAGGGAATTGAGTACTTGCTGATGCGCAAGGTTTGCGCCCGGCACCTGAATCATTTGGTTGGGCAAAGGAGTTGTGCCGTAATGGACGGTACAGGTAGCTGGAAGGCTGGTTTGCCAGTTGAGCTGAAAACCATTGGTTTGAAGGTTACTTTGCTGGGGCTGTTGAACCAGATAAAAACAACCGGCTTCATCCAGATCACTGGTGTATCGGGGCAAAAGTTGATAGCCCAGATAGTCAGAAACAATGGCCCGCAAACGAAACGACAATTCCGGCCTTGGCGTGCCGAGCAGCGGGTGACTGCTCCGGAAATAGAGCTCGGAGCTCTCCCCTTCCTGGTCGTGAATCTGATAGGTTCCGGCATTAAAAACGCCTCCCGGACTGTTCATAGACACACAATTGAACTCCACCAACATGCTTTCCAGGCTTTCATCCAGTTCCGATAATTTGATCTGTTTGGGCGATGGAAGCTGGTTGCCACTGGAAATAACTGTGAATGACGTGATGGGAGTGATTTCCAGCAAACCAAAGTAATCTACCAGGGTTCCGGTAACCTCAATGCTGTCGCCCGCCTTAACGGCCGCTTCAAAGCCTGGAACAGAACCTGAGCCCGGGAACGCGGCAATACCTGCACTGGCATCCTGTAAATATCGGATTTTACCCAGTTCAGCGCCGCTGGTTACCAGTCCCCTCACGGTGATGGTGCTGCCAACCGGCTGGGAACGGGCCAGGGCAATGGATTGACTAAAGAGCGGAGACATACTGCTGAATCCGGTCAACAGAATCAGGGTCAGCCTGAAAAGATTATTTTGAATCATCGCGAGGATCGTCGCGGCCTTTTGGGGAATAGAAGCGCGAAGTTCCTCATTTTTGCGTCATGGAAAAAAGTACCATGGAAAACTTGGGCAGATTGTCGGTTCCCGACTTTAAATCACGGGAAAAATACCCGCTCACGCTGGTATTGGACGAGGTGCGTTCGGGATTGAATGTAGGCTCCATCTTTCGTACGGCAGATGCTTTTGCGCTGGAACAGGTCATTTTGTGCGGTATCACTGCACAACCGCCGCATCGGGAAATCCTGAAAACGGCATTGGGCAGTACTGAATCTGTAACATGGCGTTATTTTGAGGAAACCGTGCAGGCGGTACAATGGCTGAAACAGGAAGGCTATCTGGTGCTGGCGGTTGAGCAAACCACCCAAAAGTTATGGTTGCAGGAGTTTCAGCCCTTGCCAGATCAGCGTTATGCTTTCATTATGGGTAATGAAGTGGAAGGGGTGTCTGAAACCGTTTTACCACTTTGCGATGGCGCGCTGGAGATACCGCAGTTTGGCACTAAACATTCGCTGAACGTGGCCGTGGCAGCGGGAATTGTGGCCTGGGAGTTTGTGCGGAAAAGCTCTATTACTCAACCCTAATCCGCACCCAGGGAAACCTAAACCGGCGAAAAAGCTTGTTGATCAGCGAGTTATTCAGGTTTTTCGCACCCAATGTCCTTAGCTCCGGCCAGGTATGGTGGTAATAATACTGAGCCATCTCCGGGATGCCCACCCCCTCGTAATATTGCCTCGATCTTTCCCAGGCGGCAATCCGGGCTGCTTCATTGGCATACAAAGGACTGTCGAGCAGGTGTATTTCCCCGCCTGGCTTGAGACAGGTTTTCAGGACACGAATCAATGCCTTTAAGTCTGGAAAATACTGCACGGAAGCTGCCAGTACGATCAGGTCAAAATCGTTTTCCGGCAGTTTGTCTTTCAAAATATCCACCTGCCAGAAAATCAGATTCTCCCGACCAAATATTCGGGCGCCTTGTTGCAGCTCCGGCCCGTTGACATCTGCGGCCCGCACTTGTCGGGCAGGGTGCAGCGCCAGGTGATGGGCCATCCAGCCGTTCCCACAGCCCAGATCGAGTATTTTGAGCGGTTTGTTGCTGAAGTTTTTGTCCAGGTATTGTTGAAACCGGTGAAGTGTTTTGGCCCGCAAGGCCCATTCTTTGGCATGCGGATGCCCGGATGCTACTTGCGGCAGTAAAGCCACCGCTTCATCGGGCAAAATACGGTGCTCGCGCGTGCGCACCCGCAGGTAGTCGGGGAAGGCCGCCTCAGGGCTGATAATAACAGGTTCGGTAAATGCCATGGATTATTTCGCCAGCCACGCCTCTATTTGAGGTTTGAATAAAGGAAGTAGGGTGGCTATTAAAACAGACATCACCAGAATCAGGAAAACATAGCCCAGTAATACGACCAGGGCGCCTTTTACCCCTACCCAAAACGGTTTTTTTGCTGAAAACCATTGAGTACATGCCCAACCATAAAAGATGAGATAAAATATCCATTGTACAGTTCCTATCATAGCCAGTTGATCTATTGGCAGATGAGAGAAGCAAGCATACAAGATCGTAAAAAAAATGGCGAACACGTTCAACATACCCATCAGATAGGCAACCCCTGTAAAATGTTCTGCATAGTTATATCCCTTTTTCCGAAACAATAACCAGGATGCCAGGGCAATGAATGGAACAGTAAACAGCATCAATAGGCTGGGATGGGCGTTAATCCATTCGTTTATTTTAACAGCTGAGTTCATCGTGGACGAATTGTCCTGCAATTGTTGCTGCGCTTTGACCTGTTTGAGCATTAGCTCCTGAAATCCAATGAGATGGAGGAACAAAAAACTGATGGCAGTGGTCCAAACCAAAAACTTAATGGGTTTGACATGTTTAGCGCGTTTCCCGGCCAGATAGGCTGCTACCATGAGACCAGGGCGTCGGACCAATTCCCGGATAGTAAATAAAAAGCCCTCCTCAAAGTGAAAGACTTGATTTTGCAGGTCTTTTACCACCTGACCAAGCGTAATGCGGCCCGTTTTGGCTTTTTGCCCACAATCAGGGCAAAATTTACCTTCAAATGCCGTGGAGCAATTTTTACATTGGGTCATATGATTCTATTTAATCATCTGGATCCGACAATAAACAGCGCCTTGTTTGTTTCCGTAAATTTTCGGATTTGATGTGGTTATTTAACGCCAAAGTACAACTAAGTTTTGCATAAAAGTGCCTATTAGGTGTACCTTGGACCCTAAATATTACCTGATCAATGTCAACCGGAACGAATTTGGAGGCTGCAAAAAACGCGGATGCACTTAAATTAGCCATATCTTCCCTCAATCGCCACCTGGAAAAAATTCAGGAGGGAGGTGGCCAGAAACGAATCGAAAAGCTTCATAAAGAAGGTAAAATGAGCGCCCGAGAGCGCATTGATTACCTGTTGGACCACGGCACGCCCCGTATTGAAGTGGGTGCTTTTGCCGGATTCGAGATGTACCAGGAACACGGTGGATGCCCGGCCGGTGGAGTGGTGGTAGTGATTGGCTACATCCGCGGCCGACAGTGCATCGTGGTGGCTAACGACGCCACGGTGAAAGCCGGCGCCTGGTTCCCCATTACAGGCAAAAAAAACCTGCGCGCACAGGAAATCTCGATGGAAAATCGTTTGCCCATCATTTACCTCGTGGACTCTGCAGGCGTATACCTGCCCATGCAGGACGAGATTTTCCCTGATAAAGAGCACTTTGGACGCATATTCCGCAACAATGCCAAGATGTCGTCGGCTGGAATACCGCAGATAGCGGCCATCATGGGCGCTTGTGTAGCCGGAGGGGCTTACCTGCCTATTATGTCGGACGAGGCTTTGATTGTAGAAAAAACAGGGTCTGTATTTTTGGCTGGTCCATATTTGGTGAAAGCGGCCATTGGTGAAGATGCCGATAAAGAAGTGCTGGGTGGAGCTGCTACACACTCGGAAATTTCCGGGGTAACAGATTACAAAATGCCCGACGACAAAACTTGTCTGGATACCATTAAAGAGTTGGTAGACAAATTCGGGCGGTTTGACAAAGCCGGTTTTGACCGGGTAGAGCCCGAACCGGCGGCTGGAACGCCAGACGATTTACTGGAAATTTATCCGGAAAATGGCGCCAAGCCCTACCATACCCTTGAATTGCTCAAACGATTGGTAGACGGTGGCAAACTCACCCAATACAAGGAGCATTACGGCAAGACCATCATCACGGCTTATGCCCGGATAGATGGATGGGCGGTGGGTATTGTGGTCAATAACCGTCAGGTAGTGAAAAACGCCAAGGGTGAAATCCAGTTTGGTGGCGTAATTTATTCCGATTCAGCGGATAAGGCCACCCGTTTTATCCTGAATTGCAACCAGAAAAAAATTCCGCTGGTGTTCTTACAAGACGTAACGGGGTTCATGGTAGGTACCCGCTCGGAGCATGGCGGTATCATCAAAGATGGCGCTAAAATGGTGAATGCTGTGGCCAATTCCACGGTGCCTAAATTCACCATCATTATAGGCAACTCTTACGGCGCCGGCAATTATGCCATGTGCGGTAAAGCCTACGATCCACGTTTGATAGCCGCCTGGCCAAGTGCCAAAATTGCAGTCATGGGCGGTGAACAGGCAGCTAAAGTAATAACCCAAATCCAGGTACAATCTTTAAAAGACAAAGGTTCAGCACCTGATCCCCAAGCGGAGCAGGAGTTATTTGCGAAAATAAAAGCCCGGTACGACAGCCAAACCACCCCTTATTATGCAGCGGGAAGGCTTTGGGTAGATGCCATCATTGATCCAAGAGATACGCGTAGGTGGATATCCATGGGCATTGAAGCAGCTAACAATGCACCTGTGGAAAAATTCAATGTTGGCGTAATACAAGTTTAGGTTACATTGCAGCCCTATTTGTTCACCAAACTTTTTTATTACTATGAAACCATTTTCACTTAAATCGCTCTCCATTCTTCTGATGGCTGTTTTCAGCCTGGCAAGTCTCCCGGTTATGGCTTCTACAGCTGTTGCACCAACCAATGCCACTGCTCAGTACCAGTCCAATACAGAAAGCGGACTTACCATCAAAAAGAAATCTGAAAAACGCGGCTTTTTCTCAAAACTGAAAAAATTTGGTCAAAAAGCCAAAATGGTAGCCAAAGCTTTGGCGGGTGGTGAACACAATGCAGCAGTAGCTATTTTGCTGGCATTCTTTATTGGCTGGACGGGTATTCACCGCGTGTACCTCGGCGGTCGCCCGGTATTGATCTTGTTGTATATCATCACGTTTGGCGGCATTTTCGGCCTGCTTCCGTTGATTGATTTCATTCGCCTGATCATTGGCCACATGGATCACTACGAAGGAAACGACAAGTTCTTTGCTGCGTTCTCTTAATCTGCGTATTCAAATTTACAGAAAAAAAACGGCCCGGCATAAACATGTCGGGCCGTTTTTTTTGGGGGGGGTAAAAAAATGTGCAGTCAATCAAAAAAAATTCAGGTAAAACATCCATCAAGATCCTGACTTATGGGTTTGAAATACGGTAAAAAATTATTCTGTTTTTTTCCTTTCCTAAAAATTGCTTCTGCAAAAGGTTTTCTTGTGCTAATAATCGTAAAAAAAGAGCTGTTAAAGATGCTTTGTTCAACACTTAACCAAGCAAAACTCATAGGAATAAAGACTGTTTGAATCCTGACTTACATGTATATTTGTCCATCCACTAAATTAATTTACAGGTTATTTTTGTGATTGTCTTACTTTTCAACCGGTTGTTCTTTTAATCCACCTATATATAATCTGTGAGGTTTTCCGGATCGCTAAGTATCCGTGTTTACTGATTCTTTTTCTTAACACAATTTCATTTAACATGTCACACTCCATTTTTTTTATCGCATCGAAAAAGTTGCGATACCTTTTTCTAGGGTTGGTAATTTCACTTACCCTGTTTTCAGAAGTTAATGCCCAATGCTTCCAAGCCGATGGCGTGACCATCAGGCCATCATATTTTAATATTTGGGTAGCTGTGGACCAGACTTGGATTGATTTTTATGGCGGTGATGAAGCGCTCGCCAGAATGGTGGCTAAACAAGGCGTCGATGATGCAATTGCCTTATTGAACGAGTCTGCATTCAATTCCACTTTTCAGATGACCTTTGTTCGGGGATTCGCGCCTTCGGCGGTTGCACCGGCTTTTAATGGTTCTGACAAGTCTGGTTGGTGTACGGATATAAAAGCGTATTATATTGCGCAATATCCTTGTCTTATAGGGGATGATCTAATATTAGTTTTCACCAAAGAAGGACAAGTTGGCGCTGCGCATGGATTCGGTTATGATAAAGTAGCGCTTGTTGGCGGGGCAAGCTCGTTCGTTATTGCCCACGAATTGGGGCACACAATAGGTTTATTACATTTGCCACCAAGTGGTTTGCCCAATTGCTGTGCCACTAACCCTACTATGATGTGCATTCCTTCATCAATCAATGCCAAAATTACTCCCTTAAATCCAGGCTGTGGCGCGACACTGAATTGGTTAAACTCGGAAGTATTTACCCCTGCTTTTTGTAGCTCCATTCGAACAAAACCTTCATTTTTTCCTGATGATGATTTTGAGTGCCCGCCCCCAACATTTTCTGGTTTCAAAATTTTTAGTGAAAACCCTCACCCGGTGGTGGGGTGTAAAACGGACGGCGACATTACCACTTATACACTCACATTCAAGAACAACAATTCAAATACACTCAGAAACTTCAGGGTTTTAATTCCTGATTCGTACGCTGACTATGTTGAATTTGTGGAGGATCCCTCGCTGGATTTTACGTGCATCAAAGATATTCCCAATAGCCGAAAAGAGTTTTGGATTACGGAACCAGATTGTGGAAATGAGCAAAATTTCTCCATGATGCCAGGAGATACTAAAATTCTACAATTTAAAATTAGATATCTGGGAGGATTTCAAGCTGTCGGTGGCAGCGGTATTCCTTTAAGCGCTTATAGCGGAACAATTTCAGTTCAGCATTATTCTTTAGACTTTACTCTCAGGCCTACAGCCTCGGTCTCCGGCGGCAATTTTTCAACGCTTTACAATAATGATACCTGGAAGCTCAATAGCCCACTTCTTATATCTGGTGACGTTCTCATGAATATGAGCCAGATACCTGGGTTTGGGAATTCTTATAATTTTATAGCCAACGGTACCCTCTACTTCGCTGCCGGTGCTGGTTTGGAAGTTGCTGCCGGCAATACCGTGAAAATGCCACATATTCGGATGGAAGGCTGTTCTACCATGTGGAAAGGCATCACTGTGCGGGAGGGCGCTACACTGGAGATGAATATGATGACATCCGTTTCAGATGCACAATATGCCGTAAATGTTCAAAAAGGCGGCACTGCAGTAGTGGAGTCATGCAAATTCCTCAACAATAATTTTGGTATCCGGACAGCGCCTGAAGGTAACGGAGTACATCAGATTACTGCATTGGGCAACCGCTTTGCTACTACGGGGGCTGGTTTGAAACCTTCCTGGGGAAGCGGACAACTGCCTGCACCGGGAGAAAAAGGATTTACAGGTATTTATGCGAACAACCTGACGGGAGGACTGCTTGTGGATAAAGACCCTGATTTTGGCGTTACCAACGAATTTTCTGATCTGCACTATGGCATTCTGGCAGAGAATACCCATATAACGGTGCGCGATGCCATTTTTACGGATATTCTCCAGGAAACAAGGCCATCCGGCTACCCTGGTCCATTATTCACCGGAAGTGCCATCTATGTTTCGGGAGGGAATGCCGATATAAAGGGGAATTATACCGGCATCGTTCCTGGTCCTTTGAAAATGGACAACTGTCATGTGGGGGTAAATACTCGGGGCGGCTCCATTGCAGTAGAAGGCTGTGAAATGAGTAACATGACCAATGGGGTTGTGGCACTCGGCGGCATCAACAAATCTTACACGGTTAACTGGAACAATATCAAGGCCTCCGACCGCGGCATATCCGTATTCTACCAGTCCGGGCTGCCCGGCGCTTCTGCTGTAAGCAACAATATCATACACATGGCCGGCAATGCCAATGGTGCGGGAATTGCCATAGGCGGGCAGGAAATGTTTCCGCAAAATGAAGGTTTTGTGGCCGGCAACAGCGTGACGGTAGAAGAAGGCGCTACCGGAATTCAAATTGGTGTGGCCAACAAACTCAAAGTGACCCAGAATAACGTATCTCTCGCAGGCAGCGGTGCGCGCTTCGGCATCCGAATGGAAGGGGGCGACCAGAATACCCTTAACTGCAACATTGTCAACAATCCCGGAGGTGGCAACAACGACGGTATTTTTGCAATTCATGCTTCCCGCCCGGGCGTAAGCTGCAATACCACCGACGGCCCCGCGCGCGGGCTGCATTTTGAAGGAATGCTGGCCGGGAAAAGCAGAGCAGATATTGCCGGCAACACCCTGGAGAACAACAGCACCGCCGGGTTATTACTCGGTACAGATGCGGTGCTGGGCCCTCAGGTACATCGGGGGAATAAGTTTGATGGAGTGGATGCCTTGGCAGGCGTCGGGGCAGACTTTCATTCAAAGTTTACGGTAGATGCTGCCGAAAATCCTGATTTTTTACCGAGCGCCTGGCTGCCTTTCGCCTGGTTTTTAAATGTTTCAAATCCTTCACCGTCATTTGATTGCGGGGCCAGTACTATTTGCCCTCCTACCCCTGCTCCAACTCCGGATTATTCATTAGACCTCAAGATCGTGAAAGGAGAACTTGGTGGCGCCACTTATCAGGCTGCCAATCAATGGCTGTCACAAAGAAGATTCTATGAACTTGTCATGGAGGGCGGAAACCCCTATCCAGGCAATTCAGACGTTTCGGCTTTCCTGTCTCAAGCACAAACAAACGGACTCTCTGCCTATGCCAATGTGCAAACAGGCATCCGCCAGCTGGGCGCGATGAGCGAAGGCAGCCGTACAACGGCAGCAGCCAACCTGTTGACCTTGAATACTGCATTGACGGGCAGCGCATCTTATCAGGTCAATGAAAAACTGGTCAACCAGATATTTCTGCAAACCGTAGCTGTTGGTAATCTTGAATTTTCAGAAACACAAGTAGCCACATTAGAAGGTATTGCCGCACTCTGCCCGCTGTCTGACGGAGAAGCGGTGTTGAGGGCACGGGCAATGCTCCAATTGATACAAGGATCACCTGTGAATTATGATGATTCTTCTATTTGTGGAGGTGGAGAAAGGTCTAAAAAATCTGGCAACGCGACTCAAGTTGTACGTGTTTACCCTAACCCAGCCAGTAATTCAGTCACTGTTGAGTACCTCCCGGTGGAGGTATTGACCAATCAACTCCTGCTGTATAACTCCTTTGGCCAGACGGTAATGATGATTACCTTGCCAAACAACCAGACTAGCATTCAGTTTTCTTTGATTAACCTGCCAGAAGGTGTTTACTGGTACACAATTCCTGGTTTGCCAAATTCTTCAGGCAAGCTTGTAATAAATCACTAATACAACTTTTCACCCGGGATACCCTACGCCATTTTTGGTCGTAGGGTATCCCTTATTTTGTGATGTCATGAAATTATTCATGCTGTTGATGATGATAGTCTATTGGCAAGGGTTCATTTATGCTCAAAAATTCGATTATGTTTGGGTAATGGGTCGTGAAAATCAGACCCTTGATACAACTTTTGGGGGAGGGCTTTTAGACTTTAATTTCAACCCACCTAAAGCGAGTTATCATTACCGTGAGCATAACATGTACACCACTAATTCCAGTATCTGTGACACAGCAGGCAATTTGTTTTTTTACACCAATGGATGTGTCATAGCCGGAGCAGATGATGTAATTTTAGAAAATGGAGAGGGACTCAATCCGGGCAATGCTCATACATTATGGTGTGAGCAATACAATGAAGGCTATTCAGGAGGCCCAGGTGCTTCAGTTATACTTCCTATGCCCGATTCCAGTGGCCAGTTCTATTTGTTTCATAAAAGATTCACTTTGTTCAATAATCCTGTTGGCGTAAATATAGATAAGCTCTATTTTACAATTGTCGACATGAATCAAAACATAGGCAATGGAAAGGTTACGGCCAAGAATGTTGAAATGATGTCAGACAGCCTGGCCCGTGGTGAGATAGCCGCCGTTAAACACGCCAACGGCAGAGACTGGTGGCTGGTTACACCTCGGCGCAACAGCAATCAATTTTATATTTTCAAGTTCACCGGCCAGGGAATCGTGGATACCTTTCAACAGACCATCGGTATCCTCCCGGATCCGCAGGGCGAAGGATTTGGCCAGATGGTTTTCTCACCGGACGGCAGTAAATTATACCGTACCTATCGGTATAACCCCGTTATGGTCTATTCCTTTGACCGTGAGGCAGGTATATTTACCCAATTTGATACCATATCCTTTGATTATGGCGATCAATTATTGGGTGAAATTGGCTGTGCCATTTCTCCCAATAATCGTTACTTGTATCTCTCTTGTCGGAAACTTTTGTTTCAAATGGACTTATGGGCTTCGGATATTAGTTCTTCACAAATTACGGTGGCTGAATGGGATGGATTTGCCAATCCTTTCCCCACTATGTTTTGGCAATGCCAATTGGGGCCGGATTGTAAGATATATGTTATGGCCGGTGGCGACACCCGCTATTACCACGTCATCCACAACCCGGATGAGCCAGGTCTGGCCTGTAACGTGGAGCAGCGCGGGGTACAGTTCCAGACCCCTACGGGAGCCTCCATGCCTTCTTTTCCCAATTATCGCCTGGGTCCTATAGACAATCCCGGGGTGCCGTGTACGGCTACCGTGAGTGTATCGCCTCCGGTTTTTGCGCCCGAGGTGGGTGGGGTGAGGGTTTGGCCTAACCCTGCTTCAGATGTATTAACGGTTGAATATGAAGGCATCAATGACATGCCTCATCAATTCCTGCTTTTCAATACTTTGGGCCAGCTGGTGCAGTCGGTTGATCTGCCGCAGGGGCAAAGTAGCCGGCAGCTAACCTTGATGTATTTGCCTGAAGGTATTTATTGGTATGTCATTCCTGGCAATCCGGATGCTTCCGGTAAACTTATCATCAGCCGATAATTTATCGCTTATTCGGGGGATATATTATCATGTTGATTGCAGTCACCCCGACAATTTGTTGGCTGTTAACATCAAACATTCATGAAGATTCCTAAAAAATCATCCAAGTAAATTGAAAATTCAACTTTCAATTTACTTGGATGATTTTATGTTTTTAACCTTTGGCAAAACCTCAGTTCAACACAAACCTCGCCACTTCACGCCTGCCTGCCTGATCCCGTACTTCCAGGAAGTACAAGCCGGCACTTAGCTGATCCGCCAGCGGAATGGCCTGTGCCTCACCGCCACCTTGTGCGGACCACTGTTGCAGCACAGCGCCACGGGCATCCAGTACACGAAGATCCAAGGGTTGATTCTGCCAGTTGCTCAAATCGGCAAATAACACTCCATCTGTAGGGTTGGGGAACAGTACCAGCCCCTGTGCGGCGCCCTGGCTAAGTTGCGGAGTGGCATCACGATTGCTGGTTCCAATCGGGCAGTTGAACGTATTCAGGTGTGCCGAGAGGAAAATCTGTGGCTCCAGCCTGCTGATGATGTTGATAAACGTAGGCTGCGATTGTGCCGGCAAAGTATAGCTGAACACATCTGATTCGCCATTGGAAATACCATCGCCATTACTCTTGAATCGTATGGAATAAAATGGCGAGAAATTCGGGTTGCGCACCGCGTAATCATGGCCATCCGGAGAGGTGTAGGTGCTCAGGTTGGCCGGGGCAACAGCGGTTACCCCTGAAGGTAACTCTATGGCGGTATAGGTCAGTTTGTTGGTACAGTTGTTTGTAACGCGGATGCTGTAGGTGCGTTCCTGATCTGCATTTGCATTGATACTCAGTAATTCATACACTAAGCAGCCGCTGGTTTTGGTATCGCATGGGGCTTCTTCGCGCACTGTAACAATAAAGCAGCAGGTTTTTTCTGAACCACAGGCGTCTTCAGCCTTGAAACAAACCTGGGTATTGCCCACCGGGAACAAGGCGCCGGAAGCAGGGCCGCTTGTCTGACTAATGTCCATGTCATCGCAGGCACAATCGCTGTTAGCCGTTGCAGCTGCAAAATTTACCGGTACCGGCCCTGTGCCAGGGGTAGTGGCCACATTTACCGTATTCGGACAACTGATGCTCAGATTGGAAGGAGGCAGATTTACATAGGATAAGTTGTACGTAATCACCGTATCACAACCGCCCCCCGTACCGGGTATGGTGACTATCACCGTTCCGGGCTGCGTATAGCTTTGCCCGTTGATGGTAACCGAGGACCCCGGGCAGAAGGTGACTGATTCTGAAAGTGTAGGCGCCGGAAGCCATTCCAGATGGTAGTTAACCAGAGTATCGCAGCCTGTAGTTGCAGGCAGGTAGGCTTGAACAATTCCGGGTTGGGTGTAGCTTTGGCCGCCAATGACCACTGAGCTTCCGGGGCAAAAACGCAGCGTGTCGGATATTTCCACGTTTTGCAACAAAGAAATGGTAACGGTTACCGCCGTATCGCAGCCAAATCCGGTACTGTAAAGGGTGTCCATAAAGGACGTAGGCTGGTAGTAAACACTTCCGTTGAACTTGACGGAATCGCCAGGACAAATCTCAAAATGCAGATTCCGGAATGGAAGTGGCAGTTGGTTGAGGAAATACAACAAGATGGTATCACAGCCAACTGCGGAAGGAACTGTGTCACGAACCAAGCCGCTATCCTCATAGGTTTGTCCGTTAATGGTAACCGTGGTAAACGGACAGAAGTTGACATTAATAATCTTTTCCTGATAGGGGAGTTGGCTAATATTAAATGTAGCCACAGTATCGCAATCGCCATTTAATCCGGGAATTGTTTTTTGGAAATTCCCGGTTTGATCAAACGTAAACCCGCGAATGGTTACCGATTTACCCGGACAAAAGGATCCGCTTTCCTGCACCAAAGGCAATTGAAGCACTTGAATCTGAACGGTATCAAACTGTCTGAAACCACAAATATCGGTCACTGTTACGCGGTAATTTCCACCAAAAGAAATAGTAGTGCTTTGGGTTGTTGCACCATTTGACCATTGATAACGATAAAAACCGGCTCCAGCATCCAGGGTAACAGACTGATTGGCACAAATAACCTGATCAGCGCCGAGGTGGAGGGTGGGCGCCGTTGGTAAATTAACCGTCAGGCTATCCATGTTGTTGGTGTAATCACATTCTGCAAGGTGTGACAGTGGAAAATCACCCAAGGAATACGGTGTGTTTGTGTCACCGGGATCATTGACTACAACATAAAGTTGATCCCCGTCTTCCACATTGGCAGCTCCAAACAAAGCGGTCAAATCTACCAATAACTCGTTGGAGCAGTTCTGTACTAAAGTAAACGATATGGAGTCATGTGCAAAGGTGTGCAACCGGTCTGCCGGTTCTGTAAACGGATTGCCGTTGTAAATACTGATCGAAAGATTGTCGGACAACAGCCCGCCATCAAAATCACAGAAACTGATGCCTAACTGAATTTTACCATTAACGCAGTCTAAACCGGTGAAGATGACGCCAAAGTCGTTGTTTTCCGGGCAGGGATCAGGCTCCGTACAATCCGGGCAAACCAGGGTTTCGGCAAGAGAATTGTCGGTTAATGCGGGGGTGGCATTGGTAAAAACCGCGGTACTAATGGTGTTTTGCAGGTCAACTGGAATATTACCTGGATTAATTACCAATGTTGATTGTACTGAAAGGCTATCCACATAATCACAGGAGTCAACCATAGTACCATCATTCAATATTTTCCAGAGTGAAACATCACTTACTCCGGAGGTGGAAATACCGGCGAAGTAAAGGGAATCTGCCGCAGCTACGCCCATATTGGGTGGTAAATTGCCCTCATCTGTTTGACCAACCGGCCCAAAATCTATCATTTTACTCCAAAGTACTTCCCCGTCTTTATCTGTTTTCAACACGATGTGTTCATTGCCTAATCGATTGCCATAAATGACATATCCATCCGGCACGCTCAGCAGTTTGGTAGCACTGGAATATACATTGTAGCTGCGCACCCATTCAATGATTCCATCCAGGTTTGTTTTTTGTAAAAATAGTTGGTACACCCCGGGCGTTCCGGCAGTAGTGCCGATGTAAGAGGAAATCAATGCATCGCCATCGGCAATCAAATCCCGGCCGTAGAGGTCGGCTTGTTGGGTGAAATCAAGGTGGCCTAATCGTGCCCAGATAGGTTCACCATTCACCGGATCAAATCGAGCGAGCAATACTCTTCTAAAATCAGTGGTATTGGAATCCACTTCGCTCCAACCCACGCCAAACAAGGATCCGTTTACCGTAATCATTTTGGAAAGTCGATCGGAGGAAACAAATTCATACCTGCGGGCAAATGCAGGAATTACAGCTCCTGTTGTCCTGTCCAGATTCAGAACTTCAATGTCGGATTCGCCGTTATTGAGAATGGGGTTATGGTAATAAACATAATGGCCACCAGCGCCATTTTCTAAAATCCCTCCTGCTACCGGATTGTTACTGGCAATGGGATGGGCCCAAAGAACAGTGTTCAAATTGGGGTTATATCGAAACACAAATCCCCGACGCGCTCCGGCAAACTGGGCCTGTGTACCGCAACCCACAATCATACCTTCAGAATCTACGATGATTTCGGCCGGGGTGATGGGTTCAAATGGACTGATTTGAAAATCACGCATCCAGATTACCTGCCCGGAGAGAGATATTTTCTGGATAAACGTCCGGTTATTGTTTCTTCCTGTTACATACAGATTGCCATCCGGAGTATGGGTAATGGCAGTGGCGAACTCACTGCGGTCCACTTGTCCAAAGGTTTTAAAAAATGTTGGAGCGGGACAATCAGGATCCTGACTGAAAACCAGATTGTTATGAAAAAAGAACGCCAATGAAAATATTATTCGGGCGGCTGATCGAAACATAGAAAAGAGAAGTTTAAGGTTATTTGCTGCGGCACGACAAACGTAACAAACCTTAGCCAGCCAACAGTGGGAAAGTTTCAATATGTCGGCAAACCGAAAGTTATTTTCAGGCGTAAATACCCGGATTAAGGTATGTCTGAAGGTATTTTGGGTAGAACTCTGACCTAAACTTCCGTCAGCCGCTGTCCAATTTGTAAATTCCTGGAATCAATAGCTAAAATTTACTCCTATTTTGGCGGGTCAAACTCAGTCTGACTGTATGACAATGCCAAATTGTTTTTTGCCAATTCAAACAAATTTTCCACTTTTCATGAAACAAATCCTTGCCCTTTGTCTGTGCTTGTGTTGCCTTTCTGCGTTGTCGGCGCAAAAGACCATTCGGATGGACGACCCGCCACAGACATATCCTCCTTCCATCTCAAAGGGAGAATATCTGGGCGCTATACCAGCCCTTCGCACCCTGAAACCACAAACGGAAATACCTAAGGAAATTCCAGCCAAACTGGCTCAAAAGCGGAATTACTTTTTTGCCAATAAACTTAACAATCCGAACGCAGAACCTCAGGATGGCGATCCTTTGGCAACACTCAAGGCAGACAACCGGGAAGGTGGGCCTGAGGTAACTTTGATCCATAATATTGAAGGTTTGCGCGATCCGGGAGGTATTACCCCTCCTGATCCCACTGGCGATATCGGGAAAAACCATTACCTGCAAATGACCAACGCCAGTGGCGGATCCTGGATGCAGGTTTGGGATAAAGCCACCGGTCAACCCGTTTTTGGCCCGGTTCTGAGCTCTACTATTTGGGGGCAGGTAAATTCCGGCAGTATTGGTGACCCGATTGTACAATATGACCATGATGCAGACCGCTGGTTGATTATGGAATTGCAGGGCTTTTTTACCAATGAATTGTTGCTGGCTATTTCAGACGACAGCGACCCAACCGGTTCCTGGAAGGCTTATCGGTTTCAAACACAGGGGTTTGGAGACTATCCCAAGCTCTATGTTTGGCCAAATGCCTATTTCATTACAGTAAATGAAATATCCGGCGGCAATGAATGTTCCGGATACGCACTGGAACGGGAAGCTATTTTGAACGGTGAGCCGTTCTTTGACCTGTATCGTTTTGTGATGCCCAATTATGAGGCCATTATTTACCAGCCAGCTACTGGTGCAGATTGGGAGGGGCCAACGCCTCCTCCTGCCGGCAGCCCTGGGTATATCTTCCGGGTATATGATGATGGTTGGGATGGCGGTCAGGACCACCTGCAGATTTGGGAGGTGAACGTTAACTGGAATGATGCCTCACAAAGTAATCTTTCAGGCCCGGAAAAAGTATTCCCGGCGCCTTTTGAAACCCGGGTTTGCTTTGGCGGAGGGCTTTTTGACTGTATAGAGCAGCCAGATGCCGGAGCTCCAAGGTTGACAGCGCTGGAAAATATTATCATGTACCGAGCGCCATATCGAAATTTTGGAACGCATGAATCGGTGGTTCTAAATCACGTTTCTGATATCTCCAGTCAGGTTGGCGATGGTGGAGATGCTGCAGTACGCTGGTATGAATTGCGCAAATCAGGCGCCGGTAACTGGCAGATCCACCAACAGGGTACCTATGCACCGGACCATGAAACGAACCGTTTTATGGGTACTATTTGTACGGATGAAGCAGGAAATATTGCCTTGGGCTATTCAGGTGTCGGGCCGTCGGTTTTTCCGGGTTTGTATCTGAGTGGACGCAGATTTACAGATCCACCAGGTGAGATGCCAGTAGAGGAGTTTCCACTCGCTCCGGGCGCGCAAAACCATACCCAATCCAACCGTTGGGGCGATTACAGTAATATGAGCGTAGACCCAGAGGATGGTCGAACCTTTTGGTTTACAGGAGAATATCAACCTGGAAACGCTAACTGGGGTACCCGCATCGGCGCTTTCAAACTTCAGGTGGATACCTTTGACATCAAACCTATTGTCTTGCTGGCGCCACAATCTTCCGCGTTGTTGAGCAACGGGGAAGCCGTTCAGGTAAAAATTCTCAATGGAGGCCTGGTTACGGCAGAAGGTTTTTCTGTTTCTCTACTGCTTGACGGCAACCTGATTGCAACAGAAGCGGTGCCTGGCCAAATACCTGCAGGCCAGACTTTGGATTACACCTTTGCAGCTACAGTGGATATGCCGGTGGTGGGAGTTGACTATCAGGTGCAAATCATCACGCATTATTCACCCGATCAATTTGTCCGGAATGATACACTCAAAGCGGTGGTCCAGAAACTTACCTCCAACGATGTGGCGGCAGTTGGGCGATATAACCTCCCGGGATTAGTCTGCGGATCTGAAACGGATTTCGGCATTATTTTTAGGAATGCATCAGGTTTACCGCTTACCAGTGCCAAGATTCACTGGAGGATCAATAATCAGCCATTTAACATTTATCAATGGACTGGAAATCTGGCAGCTGGCGCCAAGGATACCATTGACCTTCACGCAACAGGGATCCAGGATGGCTTGAACGGGTTAAAGATTTTTACGTCTGAGCCGAATGGCGTACAGGACGAAAGAACATCGAATGATACGCTTTCTGCCATCAAATTCATAGGCAACCTGGATGGAACCTACCTCACCGCTGAAGCGGAAACTGTTACAGGTGTATTGGGTTGGGAATTACGGAGCCAAACGGATGTGCTGCTTGCCCTGGGAGAAATGAGTGCAGGCCAGGGTTTCACCCAGATCTGTAGTGAGGACGGCACTTGTTACAAGTTTTATGTAAAGGCAAACTCGTTCCATTGGCAAGGGCATTTCAGACTTTTGGATATCTACGGCAATGTGCTGGTTGAAGTGACAGACGCTTCCCCGGATGCCCAATTGTTCAATATTTGTACACCAACCCGGTCTAATATCGATGTTGGCGCCTTTAGTCTTACGGCACCCGTGTCTGGCCCGGGACTTACTGTAAATGAATCGATTAAAATCAGTTTTCGCAATTTTGGTCTGACTCCACAAACAGGCATTGAATTGTCTTATCGCGTTAATGGAGGCGCCTGGAAAACAGAAACTTTCAGCAATACGGTCAATGCCGGCGCTACTGCTAACTATACATTTTCAACCACAGAAGATCTGAGCATCGTGGGCAATAGCTATCAATTCGACCTGAAAGCAACAGTGCCTGGCGATCAAAAACCTAATAACGATCTTATCTCTGCGGTAGTGAAAAACCGGGCCAATCGTGAATTGGAAATAGTAAGTGTTCGTCCGGTTCAAGCTTGTAACGATCCGAGTTTTGCGTTTGTTGGCGCCCTGATTCGGAACAATGGCTTAGGCGAAGAGATCAACTTTGACATGGAAATTGTAGCTAATGGCGTTCCGCAACCTACACTTCCGGTTACGCTTTTGCTTCCTCCTGATCAGGAAACGGAATTTTTGGTTTTCGTCCAGGGTTTGCAACTCGGATTGAATACTGTGGATTTGAATATCACCAATGTTCAAGGGCAGGGAGAGGACGAATTTCCGGATAATGATGGTGGAAGTACCAGTTTTACCATCATTCCGGATGGATTCCCTGTTCAATTGTTTTTCAACACCAATGGCAATCCGGAGCAGAATACCTGGCAGGTAAAGGACGACCAGAATAATGTAGTTGCGTCCGGAGGACCATACCCTACGGCTTTTGGAGCCTATGGTCAGGAGTTGTGTCTGGAAAAAGACAAGTGTTATACCTTCCACCTTTTTGATACCGGTGGAAATGGAATGGACGGTGGAATTGTTGACCTCTTTTCTCCTTTGGGTGGTTCTTTGTGGACCTATTTGGGTGGTAATTTCGGTACGGAACTGGTTGCCAATTTTTGCACACAGGATCTTTGCAGTAATTTTTTGGTGAATACTACCGTTGAGTGCCCATCTCCTACCAATGGAAAGATTACCATGATTCCATCCGGAGGCACAGCGCCCTATCAGTTCAGCCTGAACGGCGGCAACTTCCAGTCTGATCCGGTTTTTGATAACCTGAACATAGGCATTTATTTTGTTCAAGCTTTAGATGCCAACAATTGTGCGTACCAAACCGAAGTTGATTTATGTACGGTAAGCACCGTGGAACCAGGCGCCAACCGCAGGATGGTGGTTTATCCTAATCCAACAAGTGGAATGGCTCAATTGGAATTGCCGGCATTGGAGGGTGAACAATCACACCTGTGTGAGGTAATGGATGTAAAAGGTCAGGTTGTTCAACAACTGAGGCTGGTGCGTTGGGATCAGACCTTAAAAGGAATGGTGATTTTAGACAAACATCCAGCGGGCATTTATTTTGCCAGGGTAAAAGTTGGAAACAGGGCTTTTGTGACTAAAATCATTAAAAAATAGGAAGATCCTGTATCATAACAGGCATTCGGAATCATCAGAAGCTATTCAAAAAAAATTTAACACATTTCAGGTTAGATTTTTTTTCATACCGGGCTTTTTGGCACGGTTTTCGAAAACAACATATTCAGAAAGGGCTAACATTTGATTGGTTAATTGTTTTCATGGTTATGTTGTGAGCCGCCAAGTCGAAAAGACTTGGCGGCTTTTTTTATCTCTAATCTTGCAATACGTTGATTTACAGTTCGTAAGGAAAGTTGCCAGATTTCAAGGCTTGGGTTGTGCGCAACAAACGTGCTACAGCAGATTCACCTCTGGTTCTAATTCAATGCCAAACTTTTGATGTACGGATTCAATTATGGCGTAGGCCAGATTTTTTACTTCCTGGCCTGTTGCTCCTCCATAATTGACTAATACCAGTGCCTGCTTTTCGTAGCAGCCGGTATTGCCCACGCGTTTGCCTTTCCAACCGCATTGTTCGATCAGCCAGCCCGCCGGTATTTTTACCTGACCATTTTGTAATGGATAATGCGGCGCTTGAGGATGTGTCGCCAAAATGGCTTGCAGTATCGCCGGTGAGGTTTCCGGATTTTTGAAAAATGAACCGCAATTCCCGATTTTAGCAGGATCAGGCAATTTGGACGACCGGATTTGAATAACAGCCCGACTGATATCAGCTATGCCAGGTTTTTCTACCCCATTGGATTCAAGCGTTTTTTGAATGTCGCCATATGAGGTATTCAGTCTGTGTTGATGCCTGGTCAGGGAAAAGACCACAGATGTTATGCACCATTTCCCTCTTTCTTCCTGTTTGAAAACGCTGTCCCGATAGCCAAACCTGCAGTCATGACGCCGGAATGTTTTGGTTTTCCCGGTTTCCAGCGAAACAGCTTTTAACCGAACAAATACGTCTTTCAACTCCACCCCGTATGCACCAATATTTTGAATGGGAGATGCTCCTACCGTGCCGGGAATAAGGCTCAGGTTTTCCACGCCACCCAGGCCGTTTTGAACAGCCCACCCCACAAATTGATGCCAATTCTCGCCACCTCCGGCCTCCACCCAAACCTTATTCCGGAAGGATTTAATGACGTTTATTCCGGTCAGATTGTTTTTTACCACCAAGGATTGCTGGTCACCGGTGAGCAACATATTACTGCCTCCGCCTAATATCAAAATGGGTTTGATGCCAGATTTAATACATGCCTGTAGCGACGCCAGGCTATTGATTTCTGCAAATCTGGCCGCCTTTACATCTAATCCAAACGTATTAAATGACTTGAGCGAAACGTTTTGTTGAATGGTCATTTGTTTTTTTACGGAATTATTTCCCAAAAAGGCAGGCGGCCTGCCGGATGAGTAAATCTACTTGTTGTACCTCGTAATCCTCATATCCCTTGCTCCAGGCAATGCGGACTTTATCTACTTCATTTCGTCTCAGTCTTTTTACTACTTCTGCATTTAAAGTATATCGTGCCCGGTAGGTCATGATTTCTGTTTCCGGATTGTAAATTCCTTCATCAGGTACCGCATTTTGGAGGGTGAAACTACTGCCGTCTAAAAATTTGATCACCGCTATGCTGTTTTGTTCAAGTCGGCCAAATGCTTTTCGTGCATTGGCATCTTGAATGGTGAATGTAAGCAACAGCGCGGTATTCGGGCCGGTAGTAGCGAGTGCTGCTTCGCAGATAACATGTGTTTTACCTTGTAAGTAATTTTTAAGGGCCGGATTTGTATATCTGAACCACTCACTTCGGGTCATTTCTTTGGAAATCTCACCTGAAAATTCGTCACGGGAAGTAGCAGCAATAGCGCAAGGCGGTGTTGAAGGCCTGAGCATGACGTCATTGGCAGGATTGTATTTCACGGTTTGTTTGACCAGTACGCTGGTTTGGGAAACAATAGGTTTGCTGGGCTCCACAGGTGTAATCAAAGCACTGGAATCTTGCGCTGTTGCAGGTTGCTCCACAACCGGTGCCGGAGCCGGAGGATACACATCGTCAAATAATTGCCGGGTTTGTTTCCATGCTTTAGGCAGGTTTTTTCGGATGGAGACACTATCTTCAACAGGTATCGACTCCAGCCATTGACTAAGCTTGATTGCCCTTATATGGTGTCCATTAATTTTTTTGAATCGGTCCTTAGCCATTTTAGCCTCTTTATTGAGGGAGTCCAATGTGGTTTTAGCCAGGGTAGAATCCTTTTTGGCCAAGCTCCATAGTTGCATGGCTGTCCCCTGCAAACTATCAGCCGCGCCTTCTTTTTCCTGTAATAACTGTTTCAGCGTGGTTGCTGTGGTAAAAAGCGTTCCAAAATGCGATTGCATATCCTGGAACGATACGCTATCCAAAGGTGGAAGAGGTTCCGGCCTGGTTTGCGCAGACATGTCAAAAGTGCTAAATATGAGCATCAAAAGACCGGAAAACAGGCTTATTCTTATTTGGGAGTGCATTTAGTCTATTTTTGGGCAAAAGTAAGCGGGCTTTACGGTTTTTCGCCTTCGCATTTTTCAATATCAACGAAATGATGAAGAAAATATCCACTGCTATTCTCGCTTGTACCACACTTCTCGTTGCCTGTAATGGCGGAGATAACGCCCCTGTTAATCCAGTTATGGACTTCAAACAAATCCCGGTTACCTATCCTGCTACCAGAAAGGATACCACTGTGTCAGATCAATATCACGGTACTTCCATCTCCGATCCATATCGGTGGTTGGAGGACGATCAGAGTGCAGAAACCAAAGACTGGGTTTCCAGGCAAAACATTGTTACCAATGGCTACCTGAGCCAAATTCCTTTTCGGGAAAAGGTCAAAGACCGTTTGGAGCAGATTTTTAATTTTGAAAAATTCGCGCCACCCTTCAAAGAAGGCGGTAAATATTACTTTTTCAAAAACGACGGACTTCAGAACCAAAGTGTGCTGTATGTACAGGAAAATCTGAACAGTCAGGCTGAAATAGTGCTGGATCCGAACAAATTCAGTGATGATGGAACTACCTCACTGGGAGAGCTGGATTTTTCCAAAGACGGTCGCTACCTGGCTTATTCAACCTCTGTAGGCGGTTCAGATTGGCGGACCATCGTTGTCAAGGATCTCCAAACCGGCCAGATGCTGGATGATAAAATTGAATGGGTAAAATTTAGTGGCATTTCCTGGCAAGGCAATGGATTTTATTATACCCGATTCCCGGAACCCAAAAAGGGAGACGAGCTTAAAGCGGCCAACAAATTTGGCGCAGTGTATTATCATTCGCTTGGAAAACCTCAGTCCGACGATCAATTAGTGTATGCCGACAAGGCGCATCCGGATCGATCTTTTGGCGGCGGAACCACGGATGACGAACGTTTCCTCACTGTGTCGGGCTGGGAAAGCACCAGTGGTAATGCCTTGTTTGTGAAGGATTTAAGTGCAGGAGACAAAGTTTTTACACCCATTGTGACGTCATACGACAAGGATTTTGCCATGATCGATAATATTGGTGAAAAGTTGTTGGTCCTCACCAATCACAATGCTCCAAATCAACGATTGATTTTGGTGAATCCGAAAAAAGCAGAAGAGGCAGCCTGGGAAACCTTAATTCCGGAAGATCCTTCTGACGTGTTACAAAGCGCCTCGATTTGCGGCGGTAAAATCGTTTGTACCTACCTGCACCATGCCTCCAGTAGTTTGCGGGTATTTGATCTGACCGGAAAATTGATTCAGGAGGTAAAATTGCCTGAAATTGGAACCGTTGGCGGCATCAGTGGCAAACCTTCCGACCCAATGGCCTTCTTTGCGTTTACCTCTTTCCTGCGTCCGAACACTATTTACAGCTTGGACATGAATACCCTGGAAATTAAGGTGTTTAAGGCGCCTAAGCTTGATTTTAACCCGGATTTATTCACCACAGAACAGGTATGGTATGCCAGTAAAGATGGCACCAAAGTGCCCATGTTTATTACCCGTAAAAAGAACATTGCCTACGATGGTCAAAACCCAACCTTGTTGTACGGTTATGGTGGCTTCAATATTAGCCTTACCCCAACCTTTAGCGCATCCAGGGCTGCTTTGCTGGAAAATAATGGCATTTTTGTGGTAGCAAACCTTCGTGGAGGAGGTGAATTTGGAGAAAAATGGCACAAGGCAGGTACCAAATGCCAAAAGCAAAATGTATTCGACGATTTTATTGCAGCAGCAGAATATCTGATTGAAAAGAAATATACCTCCCCGGCTCGTTTGGCCATTCAGGGGGGATCAAATGGCGGATTATTGGTGGGCGCCTGCATGACCCAGCGTCCGGATTTGTTTGGCGTTTGTTTCCCGGCAGTAGGAGTGCTTGATATGCTCCGGTATCATCAGTTCACCATCGGATACGCATGGGCCACAGATTATGGCAGATCTGACAACCCGGAAGAATTTCCTTGTCTGCTCAAGTATTCACCCTTACACAACGTCAAAAAAACGGCCTACCCAGCCACCATGGTCACCACGGCCGACCACGACGATCGGGTGGTGCCAGCCCACTCCTTCAAATTTGCAGCAGCTTTGCAGGAACAGCAACAAGGCACAAATCCAACCCTGATCCGGATTGAAACAAGCGCTGGACATGGCGCTGGCAAACCTACCTCCAAACTCATTGAAGAATCTGCCGATATCCTGTCATTTATGTTTTACAACATGAAAATGAAGGTGATTTACGGCGATGTGAAGCAGTAGCGGCAATAGACATGGCAGAAATTCAGGGTGTCTAATAGGTGATTTTTACCGCAGAGTCGGGGAGACGCAGAGGTGTAAATGATTGGTTGTCAAGCCCTCTGCGTCTCTCCGACTCTGCGGTAAAAATAAAAAGGCGACTTATGAAACAGCCTCAATTCTATTAGCCTTTTTGCCTCTACAGCTTCACGAGTGGCTCTATGGCCAGGCCCTGTTCGGTTCGGATGCGCAATTGATATTGTCCTGCCGGGAGATTTTTTAGATCGATTGGGATGTTCTGCTCTGTTACATGCCGTACCGTCCAGCTATGAATGGCCCTGCCCGAAGCATCCCAAAGGCTGAGGTGTAAAGATTGAGGTTTAGGGAAAGAAACGGCAAGCCAGGCTTTTTCTGTTGTCGGATTTGGGAAGATTTCGGTGTAAAATCCCTGTGTAACTTCTTCTGTGCCAACAGTTTCTGTCAGGGTGAAATCGTAAGAGGCAGTACAGCCGTTCTGGTCGGTTAACGTGAAAGTATAATCTCCTGCCGGTGCACCGGTAAGGTCTTCTGAGGTTGCATAAGGAATGCCATTGCGAAGCCATGAATAGGTGAATACCCCTGTTCCTCCGGTTACATCCAGGTAAATCGCCCCATCTGCCATTCCTTGATGCGGCTGGACAATACTCGTTGGCACGGCAGTAATGCTTGGGGGATCAATCATGGTGGCTGTTAGCACGATGTCACAATCTACAGCATCTGTGATCGTGGCAGTGTACACGCCGGCGGCAAGTTGGTTGATGTCGGCTGTTGTTGCACCGTTAGTCCAAAGATAGGAATAAGGAGCTGTTCCACCTGTTACCATGGCAGATAAGGCGCCATTGGCAACGCCATAGCAACTGGGTTGAACGGCTGTCAGTGCGCCACTTATGGCGCAGTCCAATGCCTCGCAGTCTTCTGTTATGCCTTGAATGGAACGTACACATCCCGTTTGATCCATTACTACCACCAGATAGTGTTCTCCGGAGTTCAGATCTTCACCATCTGCATTACCACTAAACTGAAATGGGGCAGTTCCTCCTGTTACCTCTACTTTAAGTCGGGTAACATTGGAACTGATACATTTCTCTGTCACCTTCAGAATAAGCGGTTCAAACGGGGCATTTTCGGAGCCATCAATCAGTTGAATGCAAAAATTACCGGCCTGAATGCCCGCAGCGCTGTGTTGTGAACCGATTTGAAGGTAATAGGTTTCTCCGGCAGAAAGTGCACCGAGGGTAATGAAACCATCACAACGCAAAGGGTTAATTTCACAAAGAATATTGGTGAAACTGTCACACATACCTTTCCAAACTGCTAAAACATGCGGAAAGTCAGCCCCTGTATTGATGTGAACGGATCCTGAAGCAGGCGCCGAAAATTGATACCAAACATCCTGGGCAATGCCCGGCACACAAGGCGGCCGGTTTCCGGAGAATCCGGCGCCAATATTAGAGCCGGAGGTGCAGGGAGCGCCAACCAATATGGAAATGGCATCCTGACATAGATCGTTTACAGGGGTATTTTGATTTTTTTGTACCAAAGATGGACATACCTGCCCTTCAACGGTGGCAAAAGTACCTGAAACCTGAATCAGATAAGCTTGTCCGGCTGTAAGGTTGCTGATCTGAAGGTTTTGTCCCTTATGGTTGGTCGCTGTCTCAACCAATTGATCACAACCACCGGAATAAAGCGTAATAATGTCAGAAAAATTGGCCTTGCTTTGAAATTCAAGGAATTCTTCCGGTAACATAGATGGCGCAGTAAACTTGTACCAAATGTCATGACGGGCCAGCTGATTATGGCTGGGCAGGGTAGGGGAGCTACCGGCAAACAAATTACTGCTTTCCTCACAAACGGTTCCGATGGTAAGCGTTTGGGCTTGCAGGCAATCGTCATTTGTTGGTGTCTGGGGGATTTGTGGTGCTTGTTCAATGCCTACACACAAGGTTCCTCTGGAACGACCAAACCCGCCTTCCTGTCCACTCACCCGAATCAGGTAAGTTGAGCCGTTTGTTGCCTGGAAGTAGGTGCTTTCGCCTGTAAATCCATGTTCATCCCGGTTATTACATTGCAAGGCTTGAAGGGTTCCACAATCTCCGGAAAAAATATCAACCACATCATTGAATTGAGCCTGAGTGTTGAGTCGGGCAATTCCCGTGAAATCAGCTGTCCAGGAATACCATAGTCCGCCCGCACTTTTGGCCACACAACCTGGCGCGGGGCCCTCAATCAGCGCATTTCGGTTGTTTTCTTCCTGACAAGCCTGTCCGGTAAACAGGGTTTTGGCGTTTGAACAAAGATCGTTTGCTATGCCGTTACCGGTTACCTTGATATTGTCTAATCCGGCCCACCAGCCCCAGTTATGACCATCATCAAATTCAAAAACGACCCGCATTTGTTTGGAACGATAAGGAGATAGGTCAAGTTGAACATGGTTATACTGATGGAAATAGGGACCACCAATATCTCCCTGAGATTCGGCTACAATAAATTCCTGCCCGTCTCCGTGTTGCACAATCAGCGCAACCTTTTCTGAATAATACCTGAGAATGATATCAAAATCAACGGAAAAATTGCTGAAAAGGGAGCCGTCAAACCAGGGTGACTGCAACCGTGCTACCGAAAATGGCGCGGTTTGTCCGAGAAAATCGTCGTCAAAAAAGACAAAACAACTGCCGTCCATAGAGTTTCCACCCCCGAGCGCAGCTCCTTGCGTGATTAGTCCAAACTGCCAGTCGTCTACACCTGTCAGTACCTGGGTTTCCCAGCCAGCCGGTTTAGTACAGCCATTAAAGGATTCAGCGATCACATTAGTCCCCTGTCCTTTACCAGTAATGGAAAAATTGTCGATTCCGGCCCACCAATTGAAGCCTCCGGCATCGTTGTAGCGGAAAATAATCCGGGCATTCGGACTTTTTGTCAACAGGGCCAGATCAAATACCAGGGTTTCGTATTCATACAAATTGGACCCTGTGCTCCGGTATTTGTCATATTTTCGGATGAGTGTTTCCGTGGCGCCGTCAGTTAAAATCACTTCAAAACTTTCTTCGGCTTCGTTCCAGTCGCGGTAATGCACATCTACCGATAATTCCATGGTGGGGTATTGGCTCGCATCGAAGGACGGTGAAATAAAATCCAAGACATAGGCTGGGGTCTGGTCTCCCGTAGCATCGTCATCAATAAAAAGGAAACAGGTGCCATCCATGTTTTGGCCATTGTTGTCGTTGTTTTGTACTGCATCCCCCACATACCATACAGGGTTTTGATTTCCGATGCTGCTAACTTCCCAACCTGAGGGGAGGTTACAGGCATTAAAATCTTCGAAAATGATGCTCACTTGTGCAAAAACCGTGTTGGTCAGCAAAAGGCAAAATACCGTTGAAGCAATAGATAGGCGCATGAAGAGTCAGAATATTATTCGAGCCAAAGATATAACAGCCGAATGGTAAACGGAAGTCTTAAAAATTAGTAGCCCCTTTCCTGTTTTTCTTTTAAAAAAAATTTGTCCGTTTGAAAAACTGCCCCATAAATTTGCCGCACTTGAATGCAGTGCCCTGGTACTGTTGTACAAAACCAAAACATTCCCTGACCTTGGCTAAAAAACGCGTTGTCAAAGATTATGACGCTCTCTCGGAAGAGATCGTCCGGCTCGTAAAGCAAAAATACCCTAGCGGGTATGCCGAAAGTCTTGTCTCTTACAATGACAAAGACGGTAAAAAGGTGTCTGCACTTCCTTTTGAAACAGACGACACCTATTACCTTATCCGGATGACCATCATAGAAGCAAAACGCATCGTCAAGGACGATGAGGATTTTGATGATGAAGGACACCTGAAAGAGGAAATTGCCGACGTTGAAGTTGAAGTAGACGATGAATTCGACGGCGCCGGAGAAGATGATGATGATCTCGATGATGGTCAGTCTGATGAAGACGATCACATCATCGTCACGCGCCGCCGTGATGATGAGGAGCATGACGTCGCCGATGATTCTGACTATTAGTGACGTGTGCGTATGAGCGAGCAATAAAAATGGAGTGTTGACCTTGCCGGTCAACCCTCCATTTTGTGTTTTGAAGAAAGGCGAAAAGGGGCTGTAAAACCGCCCCAAACTACTTTTGTAGCAAGTCTAATCGCTCTTTCGATTTCTCACTGCGCCCATTTATCGATTTTGACGATGGCCTTTGGGTAACCATTCCGTTCAGCGCTGGTCAGTTGGTCCGGGCGGTGAATTTTTTCGCCGGTAATATCCTTTAGTTCCGGACACCAAAGTCGCACAAAATCACCATGTGCATCGTAGTTTTTGGCCTGCGTCAGAATATTGAAATACCTGTCTTCCCTTGGATCACTTCCTACCCCTGCTACGTAGTTCCAGTTGCCCCAATTGCTGCAGGGATCGTAGTCAATGAGTTGGCTTTCAAAGAATTCTGCACCCATTTGCCAGTTTACTTTTAAATCCTTGACGAGAAAGGACGCCACATTTTGTCGGCCGCGGTTACTCATCCAACCACTTGCGCTAAGTTCACGCATATTCGCGTCAATAAAGGGAACACCGGTTTTACCCTCCGCCCATAATTGAAATACTTCCTGATTGTTTTTCAGGTGCCTCAAATCTTTTCCTTGAGCGCCTCCTTTTTGAAAAATTCGGTTTCCATATTTTTTGCCCATCAGCCGGAAATAGTCGCGCCACAGCAATTCAAAAAACAGCCAATAGGTGCTTTCATTACTTACCCGCTCCCGTTCATATCGTTTTAACTCATGGTAAATCATTTTAGGCGAAAGGCAGCCTTGTGAAAGCCAGGGAGAAAACTTGGATGAATAATCGGCCCCTACAAGCCCATTTCTGGTTTCCTTGTAATGCGAAACCATGTCCTTGTCCCAAAAATAATGGCGTAATCTTTTCAGCCCTTCGGTTTCTCCACCCTTAAAATTCAGAACCGACCTTGAATCCGGTTGTACCTGATCATACCCAAAATCTTTCATTTCCGGGATGGTTCCCAACTCCAGTCCATGCGGAATGGGTGGCATACCACTTGGCGAAGGTAAAGGATCCCGTACCGGGGTAATATTCTCCGTTTCTTTTCTAAACTGGGTAAAAATGTCTGGCGTATGCTGAACCGGAACAGGCAAATCCTGCGTGTGATACAACATTTTTCCCCGAGTGTACAACAACTCTACGCCTATTCCCCAAAGCTTTTGCTCCAAACCATCCTGTACCAACACTTCTTCATGCGTACGCTCACGGTTGCATATGACCCACGACGCTTTAATTTGTTGGGCCATTTCTGACAAAATGGGCTCCGGCCGACCTATCCTGATTAAAAGTTTGCCGCCAATTTTTTCCAGGTTTTCCCGTAAATTAGCTACACTTTCAAGTATGAACTGGGCGCGATGCGGCCCTGTTTTGCGAAACCCAAATCGGGTTTCACCCCAAAGTACCCTTTCATCAAAGATGTACACCGGCACAACCTCTTCCGCCATTCGAAGCGCAGTAGAAAGCGCTTCATTATCATGGAGCCGGAGGTCCTGCCTGAACCAAACTATGGCACGTCGTTTCATATGTATTAAACTTTAAGTTTTGCCTTTTGTTTGGCCGATGCAAGGATAAATAATAGTAACCATGGCGAAAAAAGAAAATAACGCAAACTTTAGCAGACTGCTCCGCAAAATTAAGAGCAAACCACTTGAGCGCGAACTTGGATTTGGAAAAAATCTGGCGCTTGATGCCCGGTTAATGAATTCAGATGGCTCATTTAATGTAGAACGGGAACGAATCAGCCCCTGGGATAATATTTATTATCACCTCATCTCCATGCCCTGGCGACATTTCCTGGCGCTTATTTTTGGCTTTTTCCTGCTCCTGAATATTTTTTTCTCCAGCTTGTATCTACTGATTGGCGTTGAACATTTCAATGGTGTCCAATTGGGAGACACCCTGCATAATTTTATGCAGGCATTCTTTTTCAGTAGCCAGACGCTCACCACGGTTGGATACGGCCATATCAGTCCGAATGGATTTGTGATCAGTATCCTGGCTTCAGTTGAATCGTTTTTCGGGTTGTTGGCGTTTGCTTTGATGACTGGCTTGCTTTACGGCCGCTTTTCCAGACCCTCTGCCAGAATTTTCTTCTCCGACCACATGCTGGTTGCTCCTTACAGGGATGGACAGGGCCTTATGTTCAGGATGGCAAACACGAGTAAAAGTGAATTAATCGAAACAGAGGTTCAACTGCTGCTGGTCATTAACCAAAGGGAAGAAAATGGGGCATTAAGCCGGAAATTTTACCCGCTCAATCTGGAAATCAGTAAAATCAGTTTTTTCTCACTGTCCTGGACCGTTGTCCATGCCCTCAACGACCAAAGCCCAATCCAGCATTTTTCTTCCCAGGATCTAATAGACGGCAATGTAGAAGTTTTGGTATTGGTGAAAGGAACCGATGAGACTACACAGCAACAAGTCCATACCCGGCGATCCTATGTTGCGACTGATATCGTCTGGAACGCACGTTTTAGCCCAATTGTTGATCAAACCGCTAAGGGGGTTCCCCGATTAATCACCAAAAAAATTGATCAGCACGACCTGCTGCAAGATTAGAGGCTTCCGAAAATCATACCTTTGCCGCCCCTACGCAATCCCCACACATGGCTCAAGACATATTTCAAACACTAAACTACATCGCTCAGGAGCGCATCTTGATTATTGACGGCTCTATGGGGGTGTTTTTGCAGTCCTATAACCTGCCGGAAGAAGATTTCAGAGGAGAGCAGTTTCGGCAGCACCACCGGGATCTGAAAGGAAATTTCGATTTGTTGTGCCTCACCCGTCCCGATTTAATCGAAGGCATCCACAGGAAATACTTAGATGCCGGAGCGGATATTATTGAAACCAATACTTTCAACGCTACTGCTATCTCACAGGCCGAATTCGATATGCCGGCCGGGATTTGTTACGACCTCAACAAAGCTGCCGCGGCTATAGCCAAACAGGCCATCCAAAAATACCAGGCGGAGGTTAACCCAGCGCCCAGGTTCGTGGCCGGCGCCATTGGCCCGCTGAACAAAACCCTGAGCCTGAGCCCGGATGTAAACGATCCGGGGTTTCGTACGCTCACGTTCGACGATGCCAAAGATGCCTATGCCGAGCAGGTGAGCGGACTGATGGACGGCGGCGCCGACATTATTCTGGTAGAAACCATTTTCGATGTATTGAATTGCAAATCAGCTATTTATGCCATCGAAGAAGTGTTTGAGCAAAAAGGATACAGGTTACCGGTTATTATTTCCGGCACCATCACCGACGCCTCCGGACGTACCCTGAGCGGACAAACCGTGGAAGCGTTCTGGATTTCCATCAAGCACGCCCGTCCATGGGCCGTAGGCCTGAACTGCGCCCTGGGGGCCGAGGAAATGCGTCCGCACCTGGAAACACTGGCCGGACTGGCAGATTGCTACATCAGCGCATACCCGAATGCCGGCTTGCCCAACGAATTTGGGGAATATGACCAAACCGCCCATGAAATGTGCGTGTTCATGGAAGATTTTGCCCGCTCCGGCTTTGTCAATATTGTGGGCGGTTGCTGCGGCACTACCCCCGACCATATCCGGCACATTGCGGCGCACGTAAAAAACCATCCTCCCCGCCAGCCCCAACCCAGCCAGCCCTATTCCATGTATGCCGGTTTGGAGCCGCTAGTGATCCGTGAAAACACCAATTTCGTGAACATTGGCGAACGTACCAATGTGACGGGTTCGGCGCGTTTTGCCAAACTGATCAAAGAAGGCAATTACAGCGAAGCATTAACGGTTGCCCGCCAACAGGTGGAAGGAGGCGCCCAGATCATCGACGTTAACATGGACGAGGGCCTGCTTGATTCCGAGGCGGCCATGGTGAAGTTCCTCAACCTGTTGTCGGCCGAGCCTGATATTGCCCGCTTGCCGGTGATGGTGGATTCCTCCAAATTCCACGTTATTCTGGCCGGATTGAAGTGTTTGCAGGGAAAAAGTATCGTCAATTCCATTTCCCTGAAAGAAGGTGAAGCCGAATTCATCCGGCAGGCGCGTATTTGCAGGCGTTTTGGCGCTGCGGTAGTGGTGATGGCTTTTGATGAACAGGGCCAGGCCGAAACCATTCAGCGGAAAGTAGACATTTGCCGGCGCGCCTATCAAATTCTCACTGAACAGGTGGGTTTTGATCCTACGGATATCATTTTCGACCCCAATATTTTCGCGGTGGCTACCGGAATTGAGGAGCACAACGAATATGCTATCAATTACATCGAAGCTACCCGCACGTTGAAATCTGTATGCCCGGGCGCCAAGATTTCCGGCGGTGTGAGCAACCTGTCGTTCTCCTTCCGGGGCAACAATCGCGTACGCGAGGCCATGCACGCGGCCTTCCTGTACCATGCCACCCGCGCAGGCATGGACATGGGTATTGTGAATGCAGGTATGCTGGAAGTGTACGAGGATATTCCCAAAGATTTGTTGCAACGCATTGAGGATGTGCTGTTTAACCGTACACCGGATGCCACAGAAGAACTGGTTAAACTGGCTGAGTCCTATAAAGACAGCAGCGGTAAAACGCTGGAAGAAGACCTCGCCTGGCGTTTGGAGCCGGTGAAAAAACGGATAGAAATCGCGCTGGTGAGGGGCATTGATAAGTTTATTGAGCAAGACACCGAAGAGGCCCGGCAGCTGTATGCCGCGCCGCTGGAAGTGATAGAAGGTCCGCTCATGGATGGTATGAATGTTGTGGGCGATTTGTTTGGATCAGGTAAAATGTTCCTGCCACAGGTGGTGAAATCTGCGCGGGTAATGAAACGCGCGGTGGCTTATTTACAGCCTTTTATTGAAGCAGAAAAAGGCGCCAATGCCTCTGCCAAAGGCAAAATTCTCATGGCCACAGTGAAGGGCGACGTACACGATATTGGCAAAAACATTGTGGGCGTGGTGCTGGGCTGCAATAACTATGAGGTGGTAGACCTGGGCGTGATGGTGCCAGCCGATAAAATCCTCAAAGCTGCCATTGCAGAAAACGTAGACGTAATCGGGCTTTCAGGCCTCATTACGCCTTCGCTGGATGAAATGGTGCATGTGGCCAAAGAAATGCAGCGGCTCGATATGCACATTCCGCTCATGATTGGCGGCGCTACCACATCCAAAACCCATACTGCCGTTAAAATAGAGCCGCAGTACCACAATGCGCCCGTGGTGCACGTGTTGGATGCGAGTCGCTCGGTAGCGGTGGTGAGTTCACTTCTGACTAAAAATACCACCGAACAGAAGGCTTTTGTGGACAAAACCAAGCTGGAATACGAACAAATCCGTATCCAACGGGCCAGCAGGCAATCGGCTAAACAATACCTGAGTTTGGCGCAGGCCCGCGCCAACAAATTTCAGCCGGATTGGAGTGGCTACACGCCGCCTAAACCGGCTGTGTTAGGCGTGAAAACCTTTGCGCAATATTCACTGGCCGAACTGGCAGAGTACATAGACTGGACACCGTTTTTCCAAAGCTGGCAATTGGCCGGCAAATACCCGGCTATTTTGCAGGATGAAGTGGTGGGTGTAGAGGCCACTAAATTATTCCGCGATGCCCAGGCCATGCTGAAGCGCATCATTGCAGAAAAATGGCTGGAGGCCAGGGCGGTTATTGGCTTGTTCCAGGCACAAAGGGTGCAGGACGATGATATCCGTGTGTGGCTGCCCACCGGTCAAACCCTTGATTTGCACCACCTGCGTCAGCAGAACCAAAAGGCGGCTGGCCAGCCCAACTATTGCCTGTCCGACTTTATATCGCCGGCTGGAGAAGACTACATAGGCGCTTTTGCCGTAACGGCCGGCATCGGGATTGAGTCTAGGGTAGCGGCTTTTGAAAAAGATCACGACGATTACTCTGCCATCATGCTCAAAGCCCTGGCAGACCGTCTGGCTGAGGCATTTGCCGAGCGCATGCACGAGCGTGTGCGCAAGGAGTTCTGGGGTTATGCCGCCACAGAAAAACTGGATAATGAAGCCTTAATTGAGGAAAAATACCAGGGCATCAGGCCTGCACCGGGTTATCCTGCGTGTCCGGAACACACGGAAAAGCGCACCCTCTGGCAATTGCTTGACCCGGAAAACAATGCCGGCATTACACTCACCGACAGCTGTGCGATGTACCCCACAGCGGCGGTATCGGGTTGGTATTTTAGTCACCCGGAAAGCAAATATTTTGGTCTGGGACAAATTGGTAAAGACCAGGTAGAAGATTATGCGCGCCGGAAGAGCATGTCGTTCCAGGAAGCCGAACGCTGGCTGGCGCCGGTGTTGAATTATGACGCGTAAACGGGATACGGTGGACGGCTTACGGTGGACGGCCTACGGTGGACGGTTTACGGTGGACGGCCTACGGTGGACGGTTTACGGTGGACGGCTTGCGGTTGACGGCCTACGGTGGACGATGAACGATGAACGATGAACGATGAACGACGGGATTGCGTGGGTACTTAAAATAAAGTGGGTTGTCATCCCGGGAATCGGGACCTACACAAGCCCAGATACCACAGTCCTTTTTGCAAAGGGTAATCTCGGTTAGCCCGGCTTGTGTAGGTCCCGAGTACTCGGGATGACAACCCACGTTATTTTAAGTACCCACGCAATCCCATCGTTCATCGTCCCGTCGTCCATCGTTCATCGTCCATCGTCCATCGTCCCACCTCACGCTTTCTCCAGCGTAAACCCAAAAGTACTTCCCTGGCCTACGCTGCTGCGCACATTGATGGTTTGTTTGTGGGCTTCGATGATGTGTTTTACGATGGAGAGGCCCAGGCCGGTGCCGCCTGCTTCGCGGGAACGGTGTTTGTCTACACGGTAGAACCGATCAAATACGTGACTGAGGTGCTCTGGTGTAATGCCAATACCGTTGTCGCTGATTTCTACCAAAACATAGGTTTCCATGTCGTAGAAACTGATTTTGGTCAAACCGCCTTCCTTGCCGTATTTGATGGAGTTGTGCACGAGGTTCATCAGCACCTGGCGGATACTTTCCTTGTCGGCACGGATCCGGAACCGCTGGTTGGCGCCTTCCTTGTAGGTCAGGCGGATGTTGCGCTCGTGTGCGCGCATTTCCAGGTCGGCGTATACCTCGTCGGTGAGGTCGTGCAGATCAAATTCCTGCAAATCCAGGATCATCTGACCGGCTTCCAGTTTGTTGATCGTTTCGAGGTCTTCCACAATCATCTGAAGGCGTTCAATGTTCTTGGCAGCCCGTTGGAGGTATTGCAGGTTTACGTTGGAATCGTACAAAGCGCCGTCCAGCAAGGTATGTATGAAGCCCTGCACATTAAAAATAGGCGTTTTTAACTCGTGGGAAACATCGCCAATAAAACGGCGCCGGTAAGTGGCCAGGCGCTCCAGTTCTTCCAGTTCAGATTCCTGTTTGGCAGCCCATTCACCCACTTCACGCTCTACATCGTCCAGTACATTTTTGGTCATATCCAGATTGCCTGCCCGAAACTCGGATGGGAGTTTCTGCCGGTGTATAATCTTGTAAATCAATTTGATACGACGAAAAATGAAATAACGAACCAGGTAATAATTGGCCACAAAAGCCACCGCAAAGGCCAGCACGAACAAGCCTAATACTTCGGGCCAGGTAACATTCAGAAAGGTAAACGCCTTCAGAATCAGCAGCAGAGCCGCCATGGCTGCGGCAGAAATGCCTGCAATGAAAAAGGAGAGTTGTTGCGGTGTCTGATTCTTGAACATCAAAAGTCGAATTTATACCCGATGCCCTTCATGGTTTTGATGTACTCTTCCCCGATATGCTCCCGCAGTTTCCGGATGTGTACATCAATGGTTCTGTTGCCCACTATGACATCGTTGCCCCAAATCTTGTCAAATATTTCTTCCCGGGTGAATACTCTGCCGGGTTTTGAGGCCAATAACCAAAGGATTTCAAATTCTTTTCGGGGCAATTCTATGGTTTGGCCTTTTTTGAACACCAGTACCTTATCTCGGTCAATCACCAGATCGTGCAGGCTGATGGTTCTGCTTTCTTCTTCAGTGGCCCGGTTGGAGCGGCGCAGCAAAGCGTTTATCCGGCTCATCAGTACCCTCGGTTTGATGGGTTTAGTGATGTAATCGTCGCCGCCAACATCCAGGGCCGCAATTTGGGAGAAGTCTTCGTCTCTTGCCGTGAGAAAGGCTATAGGGGTATCATTGAATTCTTTTTTGGAGCGCAGTTGCCGACAAGTTTCCACACCGTCCATCTCCGGCATCATAATATCGAGCAAAATCAAATCCGGCTTTTCCCTTTCGGCTACTGTGAGGGCCTGCAGGCCATCTGGAGCCGTTACCACCTGGTATCCTTCTTTCCGCAGGTTGTATTGCAGAAACTCCAGGATATCCGGTTCGTCATCTACGATCAGAATTTTATTGGTGGCCGTGTTTTCCTTCATGTATTCGCTTTTTTCGCAAAGGTAGATGCCTTAGTGCCGGACTCCTTTTGAACGCGGGGTTAAGTCTATGTAAACTTTTTCTCTCCGCAAAGAATCCAGTTTCCGCTGGTATCAATCGCCCAGGCTTCCGGGAATACCGTTTTGAATGTCCTTTCAAAAAAACGCTCCGTTACATGCCGCACGGCCTCGTTTTCTCCGTGAAGACGGTTAAATAACAGCAAAGCACCCGGTTTCATCAA
>JAEUUS010000135.1 GCA_016787545.1 Saprospiraceae bacterium | reverse complement strand
AAAACCTTATTGTTGAACCCGCGTTTTGCTACTCAATTCACCTGCAACTGCTCCGAGTAAGCTTTTTCTCCCTGTTGAACCTGAATGATAATGGTGTCTTTGGAATAATCAGACAAGTCGAACTGCTGATTGTACCGTCCTCCAAAAGCATTGAGTTCTTCACGGAACAGCTGGCGGCCTGCCAGATCGTAGAATGATACTGTTGTAGCAATCGGCTCAGCATTGAACTCTACCGTTACCTGTCCCATGGTAGGATTTGGATAGGCGCTAAAGCTGTTAAGTTTGAGGCTGCGTTCCTGTGCAGCGGGTACACTGTTTACTTTAGGCGCATCTCCTTGCCCGCGACGAATAGTAATCACGCTGCGTTCCCTAAGGTTGCGTTGATCGTTATCGTTCCAGTTCCAGGAGGTAAAATCGCGCACCTGTTCGCCATCGCCGTCAAAAATCTGTACGCGGCTGCTGTTGTCCTGGCAGGCTTTCAGAGATACTTCCACTTTTTGTTTTTTACCCTCGCGCTCAATGTCTACCGACACTTTGTCGCCCACTTTATGTCCCGCAATTTCATTCCAGAGTTCCTCCTGGCTTTCAATTTTTTGGCCATTAATTGCCGTTATCAGATCCCCGTTTTGCAAACCTGCTTCTTTGGCAGCCGACATATCAGTGAAGCCATTGATACGAGAACCTGCTTTATCTCCTTCTGAATAGGTATCGGAATAAACGCCCAGGCAAGCGTCTTTGGAACGCACGTTAACGGTGCAATTGCCTTTCAGGTTCAGGTTAAGACCAAGATCTTCATCCAGATCTTCTAAGCTTTCGCGGATGGAAGAGCCGAGGTCCCAATTGCCCAGATTCACGTTCCAGGTGTTATTATTTCCCGTCAAAGTAGCCTCGGTGGTTTGGCGTTTTCCATTGCGTTCGTACACAATGGTCACTTTGTCGCCCGGTTTGGTGTACGCCATGAAATCGCTGATATCCTCAAAATCTGCAATCGGCGCTTCTCCTAACTGAAAAATTACATCGCCGTCCATCAAACCCGCCTTTTCGGCAGCGGAACCTTCTGAAATGGACACTTCCACACCTGGAGCATCGTTTTCGTCTTCATCGTCTTCATCCGATACGCCCAGGTAGCCTCTGTCGGGTGTTTCAACTTTTTCCACCTGATCGCGACTGATAAGCGTGGCCTGAGCGTTGTACGTTTTGCCATAGCGTTCGTACACGATATCCACCTTATCGCCCACTTTGGCGGCGCGCATGAATTTGGTCAGATCGCTCCAGCGATCAATGGCATTGTTATTCAGCTTGAGAATCTTGTCGTTATCGCGCAGACCAGCCTTATCGGCTGCCGAGCCGCGGATTACATTTACCACCAGCCCGGGTTGATCTGCTTTTTCATCGGAATCTTCATCCACTCCGAGGAAAGGGCTTTTGCTTTGAGTCGGGGCATAGTCTCCGGAAGTAATGGAATAGCTTTTGGCTTTTGCCGGCGCATTTTTGCTGTTTTTAGGCGATTTGGGGCCATTGATCACAATACTGCGCTCATCGTCGCCGCCGGTCACCTCCACTTCTACGGAAGTGTTATCTGCACGGTTCTCCCGGATGTATTTGTCCACATCAAAATTCTCGGCTGCAGCGCCTTTTTTGATGATGGTTTCGGTACTTTCGGAACCGTCGGCATCTACGGTACGTTTGGTAATGACAACTTTTTTATTGCTTTCCTGTTGGGAAAACAAGGGAGCCAGGCACCAGGGAAAAAGTAATAACGTGGTGACGAGCAGGAGGTTACGGGTTGTTTTCATAGACAAAAAGATGTGGAAGGTGAGCACTGCGGCTTTCCATTGGTCCGGGGGACACACAAAGGGGATCGCTCATAGTGACAACAGCGATGCAACGAAGTTGCAGGAAAGTGGCTCTTTTGCAGAAAAATTTTTGGCATTTTCACCTTACTTTAACTATGATCCGAATTATTGACTGGCAACCAGCATTTCAGGAAGACTGGAAAAACCTGAATCTTACCTGGATTTCAAAAGATTACGAGGTAGAACCGGTGGATCTGGAGACGCTTCAATACCCGGACAAGTATTTTTTCCAGGATGGAGGCGCCATTCTGCTTGCGCAACGGGAAGACACGGGGGAGATTGTGGGCACAGTAGGCCTGCAGCCCTTTGGCAATGGCGTGTTGGAGCTGTGTAAAATGACCGTGGCTGAAAATGCCCGCGGTATGCATATCGGGGAAAAATTAGGGTGGGCGGCCCTGGAGCGGGCCCGCACTTTGGGCGCCAACCGGGTATTCTTGTTGTCTAACGCCGCAAAAGCCTATCAGGCCATTAACCTGTACTACAAACTGGGATTCCGCTGCGTAGCCCTGGAAAGCACCGAATTTAAACGGGCCTCCATTCAGATGGAAATTTGCTTTTAACGACCAAAATGGTAGCTCAGGTACAGCACCCGAATGGGTTGAAGTCTGAAATCCAGCAACCGGGAATTGTCGTAAAAAATTACGCCATTCTCATTGTTTTGAATCTCGGAGAAACTCAAGGCTGCAGAAAAATGCGCCTCCAATCCAATGGATAATGGTCGCAAAATGAAGTACCGAATGCCCACCAGGCCGGCCAAACCAAATGCTTTTTCTGCGTAGGAGCCATCATAGGTATTGATGGTTACTGGCGACGCCGGGCCCACCGGATCTGCCTCCGTCCGGTAAACACCGTTAACCCACTTGTAAAAGCTAAACGCTTCAGCGCCTATATAAGTACCCAGGCGTTTACGCACAAATTGCTGCTCCACGCCCAGCGACAAGCCCATGTGCTTGTATGGGCCGTTAAAAAACCGTTGAAAGGTGGTGTCTGCAGTATTAAGGTTGAGCAGGATATGGCTATACCCGCTTTGATAGGTGGTAAATTTAGCATGACTGCGCAAAACCGTTTGTCTGTGACGCTTCAATCCTGCGTAGGGTCCTCTGAACCTGGCCTTGAACAGCACACTTACTCCGGTTTCGCCGGCCATATAAGGCACGGCATCCAGGCCCAACTCCATTTTGCGCAGGAGGGTTTTGGAGTTCAGAGAATCCGCTTGAGCATCCAGTTTGACGCATAGAAACAGAAAAAAAACGAACAGTAGCGTAGGTTTGTGCATAGGGGATTGCCGGACTGGCGTGAAACAATAGGCGTAAGGTACGATTTTTAGCCTTCTCAAAGTAAAGAAACCGCGCAAAAACATATATTTGGCTAAAAGTGCCAACATTTGCATAGTTTCAGCCAAATATAATAAAAAATGGGACAAGTTTTTGTTGGACGCGAAAAAGAAAAGGCCATTTTTTGAAAGGGTACACATTTTTTTATTCCATTCAAACGGCCAGAAAACAACCCTGATCTCGTAAGAGGTCAAACCTTTGTAGCCTATGAATACCAATAATTTACGACCTCGAAAGAGGTCGAACCTGCATACGTGGCGTTGGACCTCTTGCGAGGTCCGGATTGCGCGTTGTATTTGATTATGCTACAAAGGTCAGACCTCTTACGAGGTCTTTCCCGCTAGCGCGAAGCTACCCCAATCCCAAGCACAGCGCACGCTGGCGCGATGTTTCAATATCGTGCCCATTATTTACGCCGGCTTTGCTGTCAACACGAAGCGAGCAGCCCGTTTGTTCAAATATTACGCTGTTGGACACGAATTTTGTATTTGCCCCTCTGGCTCTTCGTGACTTCTTATGGGCAACCACAAAATACATCTATCATCTTGTAACCGCTCGTTTCAACGCTCCCGATTACCCACAAATAAGGAGGCTTGACTCCGCACCAATCCCCTGCTCAGGCTCCCGCCGTCTGCGAGGCAAGCCCGACCGAAGGGGATGTTCCCGACGTAAGGAGGGAGCGCCTTCTTTTTAACCGGCGGTACA
>JAEUUS010000095.1 GCA_016787545.1 Saprospiraceae bacterium | reverse complement strand
CAAAGGTTTTGATGGTTACTTTTCCACCCTGAGGGATCCAGAATTTGGCCTCTGAACGCATCCAGCTGTTTTGTACATCGTTGGTAGCACGGGTTTCAATTTTGATGGGCTCTACCTCACCACCGGAAGCATCGCGCACGCTGAGCATCCAGAACCCCGGGCCGCGCAGGCGCGCATCCACGTAGGTCCAGGCCGAAAAGTTCATCACCGTATCTCTGGGAAAACTGTTTACCCATTCCGCTACGGAAGCCTCTCCTTTGGGCACTTCCAGACTACCTTTTCCATAAAATGCCGGCTGATTAGACTGATCCTCGAAGCCAAGATGCAAGGTGGGCGCCGGCTGGTTTCCGCTCTGGAATGCCGCCCGGGCAGCCAGCAAGGCCGCATTGTTGTTGATATCGGCCACCTTGAGCCGGAACAGGGAGAAATCCTTGCTGGTGGCCACTTTTTCGGAAATATCCACGATGAATTTTTCCCCGCCTTTCAGTTCCGGCAACACATCTGAACCCACCACCAGCAATATGTCTTTCTGATTGGGGAACCTGGACACCAAAGTGCGTTCAATGAGTGGGTTGGACAACATCTGTACGCGCTCCAGACTGTGGTTCAAGCCAATGCGTGAAAACATGCTGTTTACCATCGGCAATCCGGTGGCCAGCGAGATACGCACGCTCGACATCTGGGTGCGGTAATTAATGTTGGATAAAACTTTGTCTGACCAGGTGATCATTTTGGGCACACTCATCATGGCCTGATATTCGGCCGGATTGACGTTGTTTTCCCGCAAAATCTTCAGAATTTCTTCCTCATGCTGACGGTCAAAAAAGTTTTCGTTGAAAACATCCTGGAATTTTGGGCGCAGATATTGATTAAATTCTGCATTCCATACAGCTGTAATAACAACCAGAAACAACACAGCCATGTAATTCGGTGAAGTAACCCGGAAAAGTCGGTCTATGAACACCGCAGCCGTAATGGTGAGGGCAAAATAGGCTGTCCAGCCCAGTCGGCCGGAAGCCTTGAACATGAGCATCCAGCCCATATTTTTTTCCAGCCAGGGTTCAGATACAGGAAGGATACTGGTATTTGCCGCTAACAGGAACAGCAGTAGAGAGGCTCCCAATAATACCCGGTTTTCCGGCAGGAGTTTTTGCAGTGACGGTTTGTTTTTCCTGAGGAAAAAACTGCTCAGAGCAAGCAGCACCATTGCTGCCAAGCAAAGTGTGGTCACGATACCCACATTCAGCATAGCCTCAAATTCCACCTCTGAAACCATGATTTTGTTGCGCACCAGCCATTGGTGCAAAATGGAATCCGGCGGATGAAACAAGCCCTCGAAAGTGGCGTGATAAAAGAAAAAGCCCCACTGCGGGTTCAGACGGTCGTGAACGGGGTCAAAAAGCTTGAAATCCAGAAACACCATACCCAGAGAGAGCAATCCCATGCCCGCAATAATAGCCGGGGTTTTCCAGTTGCTCCGTTTGAACCCTCCTGCCGCAAACATGACCAGCCCCGCCAGAATGAGGAAAAAGTTGATATTGAACCCTACATATGGATTGTTGAACGTGAAAAACAAAGAAACCAGCAACATCAGCGCATCACGTTTTTCCAGCACCCCCACCCGGTATTTGCGCACAAACCAAAGCATGGCCAGGGGAATCAAAAAGGGGTACGCCAACCCAAAATGTCCGCCCATGCGCCGAATCTGCGGCGACAACAGCACGATCATGGGCGCCAGCAGGATGGCTGTAGCCATGTGAACTTTAAACGCCCTCAGCAATAAAAAAACGAAAATAACCGCAGCAAAGAGCAAATACAGGTTGAAGCCGTTCACCCAACCCACTGTTTCGTAGGAAAGATCCGTAACATGCCTGTGTACCCACTGCATGGCGTTGGAAAGGGATCCCTGTGCGTCCGTGAGGTAGATGTATTCCCCGTCCGGATACCCCATGGAACGAAGGGTAGAACCATCGTCGTACCGGGAATGGTAGGCCGGGTTGTAATACAGCATCAGTGCATCTCCTCCAAAGGAGTACATCATGCTGTTGGGTCTGGTAAAATAGTCCTTGAAAACCGGCTTGGCCAGGAAAAACAGCAACAGTGCCGTAGCCAGAGCGCCCAGCCAGAGGTGGTATTTAGCAGGAATAAGTGAAAATACAGACACGGTAAGTGGGTATTATGTGGGGTAAAAGTAGGGATTTTTTTTACCGTGGTGGTGGGGAGGCGCGGAGGGGGTAATGTGGAAGGTATCAAGAAGGAGGGAATGTCTGTGCCAGAGTGTGTCTGAAAAGCATTTGAGATAAAAATGAGTTCGTAGATTTGCATAGCGACGTTACGAACTACTATCCAATAAACACACCATGAAAGACCTCATTTTTGCACTTTTGACAGCAGGCTTAGTTTTGCTAATGCCTGCTTGTACGCACGATGAATTTACCCGGCCAGACCCTGAACCCACGGATACGATTGAGATGCCCGTTGATACGCTAAGTTGTGAGGACACTATCGAAATTTTTTACCCCGGCACGATGGAAAATGGTTATATCAAAGCCTTTAAAACATGTCGGGAATGGAAGGCTTCCGGAAAAGCTATAATAGCGCAGGTAACAAACCAACACTTCTTTATTAATGGAACCACGTTTTACCCTTATATTTTTGCTCCAGGCGATACAGCATTTCTTAATGCAGAAGGTATGGTCTTCACCGTACCGAAGAAGGTAGGGAAGTATCCGGTTGCAAATACTGTAGGGTTCAAAAATGATACCGTAACGGGTGGTTTTGTCTATATGGACGATGACGTTTTCCTTTCAAACTGGAACGTTGATCCTGCCTTTCCTGACAATGAATTTGAAATCCTCGAGATAGATAACCTCAATAAACGGGTGAAGGGCAAATTCAATATTCATTTCATCATTGACACCACAGGAGTAGAGTATCAGCTGTACCCCAGCAAATTCTACTTTCATGAAGGGACATTTGATGTTAAAATTGTAGATGAGTAGATCATCCGCAAAACTTCGTTGAATCCGTCTTCCTGGCTTGCAATTTCCGTTAAAAGTGCTGAATGCTTAACTGTGGAGTGAGACTCTCAGTTTAAGCAAAAGTAGTTTTACCGCAGAGGCGCGGAGGCGCAGAGGGGGTAGTTGAAAATATTAAATAAACGCCCCTCTGCGCCTCCGCGGTAAAAACTTACTATCGTTTCCCCTTAAAAAAACTACTTACCAACTGCCCGCATTCTTCCTGCATGATGCCCATTTCCAGTTTGGTTTTGGGGTGCAGGAGGTCTTTGCCGCCGTGAAGCATGAACCCGCGTTTATCGTCGGAGGCAGCGTACACTACCCGGCCAAGTTGCGCCCAGGCTAGCGCGCCCGCACACATGACGCAGGGTTCGAGGGTGACATACAGGGTACAATCCTGAAGATATTTGCTGCCCAGATAACTGCTGGCAGCCGTTACGGCGAGTATTTCGGCATGGGCTGTCACATCTGTGAGCATTTCTGTTTGGTTGTGGGCACGGGCAATGATTCTGCCTTCGCACACAATCACAGCACCCACCGGCACCTCCCCTTCCTCAAAGGCTTTTTGGGCCTCTGCAAGGGCTTGTTTCATGAAATAATCGTCGGAATGAACAGACAGCATATTATACCCGGTAAATCATTTGAAAATCATCCATTACATACCCCTCCCCGAACGGCGTATCAATACAAAACTCAATGCGGAAGCCCACTTTGAAGTAAAAATTGACGCTTTTGTAATTCCGCCGGTTCACTCGCAAACGCAGCGTTTTGAGATCCGGATATCGCGCCAGCATCAACTCAAAAACGATGGTACCCAGGCCGCGTTCGCGGGAA
>JAEUUS010000066.1 GCA_016787545.1 Saprospiraceae bacterium | reverse complement strand
AATTGCTCTTGCAGCCGTCAATTTCACCCACATCATGGATTTTATGATCATGATGCCTTTAGGGCCGCAATTGATGGACTTGTTACAGATTAACCCACAACAATTCAGTCTTGCTGTATCCGCTTATGGTATTACTGCAGGAATTTCCAGTTTTATCGCAGCCTTCTTTGTGGATCGTTTCGACCGGAAATCCATATTGTTGTATGCCTATATTGGATTTTTGGCCGGAACATTCTCCTGTGCATTTGCACCAAACTATGAACTGTTGGTTGCTGCCAGAGTATTGGCCGGTTTGTTTGGCGGAATGATTGGCGCACAGGTATTGGCCATTGTGGCCGACACCTTTGCCTATGAGCGACGGGCAATGGCCATGGGTACGCTCATGACGGCATTTTCGCTGGCATCGGTTGCCGGTGTGCCGGCAGGATTGTGGTTGGCTGCAAAATACAGCTGGCATGTGCCATTTTTGGCCATTGGCATGTTAGGTATTGGAGTCCTGGCCATCATATCCTTTGCTGTACCGCCCATGAATCAGCATATTTTGGAAAAACGACCTGATCAAAAGCCGTTTCAGGTTTTGACCGATATTTTTCAAACCCCTAATCAAATGCGGGCATTATCGTTCTCCATTGTATTAATGCTGGGGCATTTTGTGATTATACCCTTTATATCTCCAGCTTTGGTTGGGAATGCAGGTTTTAGCCAGGACCATATTTTTTTGATCTACTTTGTTGGAGGCTTGCTAACCATTTTTAGTGCTCCTTTGATTGGCAAATTGGCGGACCGACGTGGCAAATACCCAATATTTGTGTTATTTGCCCTGCTTTCCATTGTTCCTGTTTGGTTACTGACAAATATCTGGCCGGTTCCCTTGTGGGTCGTTCTCACCATCGCCGGGGTGTTTTTTATTGTCATCAATGGGCGGATGATTCCTACGCAGGCGCTGGTGTCGAGTGTTGTGCATCCACAAAAACGCGGCGGATTTATGAGTATAAACTCCTCCATGCAGCAGTTGTCTACCGGAATGGCATCTATGCTGGGAGGCGCCATCGTTTCCAAAACGGCTGATGGCCATATACAACACTACAACTGGGTTGGTTACTTGTCGATGGCCTTGATCCTGACCAGCATCTGGTTAGCGGGCCGTGTGAAACCAATCGATTAGCGGTTGGGTGCCGTAGGTTTTCCCGTCTCTGGTCATTTTGATCAGGTAATTCAACCGCTTTTCCACCTCAGATTGGCGGCTGGCACCTTTTATTTCGGTGATCCAGCCTATTTTGAGTCGCTGGTAAAAATGGGTAAAGCTTTGAAAGTTTTGCCAAACCAGGGCATCTTCCTGTAACCTTCCAACAATCCACTCCGGGATGATCAGCGGATCACCCGGATCACCTATTTGATCCTTTATGGGTTCAATACCTGCGGGTGTCATCAGGCCATTTTGTTGGAGTTTCCAAATGCGTTGGCGGTTTAGTTCAGACAGGAATGACTTTTTTCGCCGTGGCGTAATACGCTGAACCATGCTTTCCGGTTCAAATTTTTTAACGACACCGTCAATCCACCCAAAGCACAGACATTCCTCAACCATATCATCATATGGCAGAGAAGGGATACCTGATGCTTTGTTGTAGGTTTTTAGCCACACTTCAGTGGCTGTGCGGTGATTTTCCGAGAGCCATTGGCGCCATTCCGAACGGTTAGGAGCATAAAAAATAGTCAGGTTTTCCATAGTTCGGAACAAAATTAGCAAATCGCACAAACAAACAATAATTTTACTACGCCTTCATAATCAAGGAGTTTTAACAAGGCAAAATTGGCAAAAAAGGTTTTTTACCAAAAAGAATATTGCAAATAGATGTACTTTTTTTACATTTACGCCCTCCATCTCCAAATAAAGGAAACCATTGTTGGCGGCGCAACCCAGTCTTCCTCTTCGCCGTAGTCATAAGCACCCAATGACGCAATTTTTAATCCTTTCTACATCCCGAAGCGAGTGTCTGTTCATCTCCTTATTCTGAATTTGCTCATGCGTACTCTTTACCTTCTTCTCATTCCTTTCTGTTTTATCATTTCAAGTACCGGATTATTCGGTCAATGTCCGCCTCCAGGGTTTCCGAACTCGGGAAGCAACTGCGGCAACCCTATCATTTGCGAAAACCTTGATGGGTACTGCACCGAAATCAACAATAGCAATCAACCAAGGAACTTCCCTTGCTGTGCGGGTTGGCAGTTGAACAACGACGAATGGTTCGGCTTCTTTGCAGGAAGTACAACGATTACCCTGGAAATTACGCCTTCTAACTGCGATCCTGGTGGCCAGCAGGGGCTACAAGCAGGCATTTACGACAACTGTCCGGCATTCCCGCCGCCTGGAGGTTGGTGTACAGATAACCTTATGGATGCACAATGTGAGTGCACCGAAGATCCATTCCAACTAACTGCAACCGATTTTATTGTTGGGGAGGTTTACTGGTTCGTGATCGACGGATGCTCCGGTAATGTGTGTGATTATGAGATACAAGTATTGGAAGGGTCCACAACAGGCTTCCCACCTGATGATCCGGGTGTTGTAACAGGTCCTTCACCCTTCTGCCAGGGCACTGCGGCAAACTATAATGTGCCTCCGGTTACTGGCGCAACTACTTATACCTGGACGCTTAATCCTTCCAATGCAGGCACATTAAGTAATAACAACAACCATGGAGATATTACCGTAACCTGGGCCACAGGTTTCAGCGGCACTGCCACCCTATGTGTCAAAACCTCCAACCTGTGTTTTTCAAATCCGGATGAGTCTTGTATTACCGTTGAAGTGCTGCCAAAACCAACCGCCACGCTTTCCGGATCAGGTGTTATTTGTACCAGTTCCGGCAACTCCGTTGACTTAAACGTTGCCCTTACCGGCGATCCTGACTGGACCTTTGTCTATTCCTTCAATGGTGTTCCACAACCAGCCATCACGACCAGCAGTTCTCCTTACACCATTACCGTAAACCAGCCTGGTACGTATGCACTGGTAAGTGTAGTCAGTGTTGATTCTGATCCAGACTGTGCAGGTACCGTTTCTTGCAACGTAGTGGTTAACCAGGTAACACTTAATCCATCTTCTACCACCGTGGCGGCCATTTGCGGCCAGAATAATGGTTCCGTTGACCTTACTATCGCCGGCAATGGAAACGCACCATACCAATATAGTTGGTCCGGTGGCGAAACCACGCAAGATCTGAGCATGGTT